>NZ_RZRX01000237.1:0-10201 GCF_003997405.1 Mesorhizobium sp. M2A.F.Ca.ET.042.01.1.1 | reverse complement strand
TTGGAACGCCAGATGGCGCGCGGGAACTTGCCCACCATGCGCTCGAGGTCGGCGAAGACGCGGTAGCGCCGCTCCGCGTGGAGCTGGTCGATCGCATCCTCGAAGAACCGCTGGTAATTCATGTCGAGCTCCTGTGCAGCCGAAATCCGTTTTGGGTATCGCGTTGACCTACCTGGCCGACACCATACGAGGCATGCGAGGACCTCACTTTGAGCTATGTCAATTCCGGGATGCCTCCGGCGGTCGAGACAATGCGACTGGAGGTGGCTTCACCTCGCGGGCCTTTGTTTCACAAAAAAAGTGGATGACCGCGATATTTGGAGTAGGAATGATGAACAGCCTGCATTGAGGGTAGTCGTGGACCGGTTCATTGCACGGGCTAATATTGCCCATTTCGAAGACTTGCTTGCCGCAGAAACCGACCCGGAGAAGCGGCGGGTGATCGAGAATCTGCTTGCGCGCGAGAGGCAGAAGCTCGAAATCGCGGAGCATCAAGCCGAGGCCGCAGGGAAACCTTCGGATCCAAAGAAATGAGGCCTGGTTGCGGGGAAGGCTCCTCAGTGCACCGGCCCGATGCACTGAGGAAATGACCAATTCGTGGCTTCAGGCAGCCATAACGGTGATCTTCTTCTCGGCCTTCTGCGCTTCGGCCGTCTTGGGCAGCTTCACAGTCAGAATGCCCTTGGTGAAACTGGCGTCGATCTTGTCGGCGTTTACACCTTCGGGCAGCCGGAACGAGCGCTGGAAGGAGCCGTAGCGGCGCTCCGAGAGATAGTAGTCCTTCTCCTTTTCCTCTTTTTCTTCCTTCTTCTCGCCCTTGATCGTCAGCACGTTGTTGGCGAGCTTGATGTCGACGTTCTTTTCGTCGATGCCCGGCAGTTCCGCCGTGATTTCGTACTCGTTCGTCTTTTCCACCAGGTCCATCGCCGGCGCCACCGGCCATTCACCGCGCAACTTCGCGGGGAATTCCCTGCCGAAGAGCGAACGGGTGGCGGGCAGATGGAAATCGAAGGGATGAAAGTCATCGAAGAGCCGGTCGATTTCGCGTCGCAGGCTCTCGAAAGGTCCCGCCCAGTTATCCGATCGGGCGGGAACGTTCTTCTCTGTTCTCACGGGCAGTTTGGTAGCGGCCTCAGCCATGGCTTTTCTCCTTAACGGTCGATTGGGCAACAAGTGCCGCCGCCTCCGCTCTTTCACCGCAGGTATTCCAGCACGCGCCAGAGAGAGGTCGGCGGACCTGCTCGACAGGCATCCTCGCTGAACTGACCCATCCGCTTCGCGACGTCCCGCGTTTGACACGGTCGACCGCGACCGCATTGCAATTCATGCGACCTGTCGAGGCCGGCATCAAAGCACCGGCATGAGCAGCCATCGTTGATCCGCGTCAAACAAGCCGCAAGAAGGAGCGATCCGGATGAAAGAGCCGAACCACGCCCGTTCAACGGCCCCCGATTCGCGCCGAGGGGCCTTCTGGCCGAAAAAATGTGACTCAAATCAAAGCGCGGAGCGAATCTTCGATCACACTGGCCGAATGTGGAATCCGATCGCAAGCGCGCCACCCGGCCGCAACCTCGAACTGGCCGTCATCGACGACGATGGCGTGCACGCGCTTGTGTTCCCTTGCGAGAAGGCGCCGGTGGGCTGGAAGAATGTCGCGACAGGGGCTCGGGTCGACATACGTCCGACCCACTGGCGTGTCTGGAATCCGGAGGAGCACCAGCTTGGCTTCCCGCAGAATCCGCACTGATGCGCGCCCTCTGGCGTGTAGCTTTTCAGGGCGGCATGCAGCGGAAACAAGGACTTGAACCGCTTCGCTTCAATCCGCTTCAGCTCTTCGGATCGGCGATCAAGGCCATGCGCACCAGATGCGAGAGGCTGCTGGCGCCCATCTTGCTCATGACATTGGCGCGATGGATTTCAACGGTCCGCGGACTGATCCCGAGATCATAGGCAATCGTCTTGTTCGGCAGTCCCGAAACAAGGCCGTCGAGCACCTGGCGCTCCCGCTCCGACAGCGTCGCAAGGTTCTTTCGAATCCCGGCTGATTGCGGGTGCGCCGCGATGGGCTGGCTGCGGTGGTCCAGGGCGGAACGAATGGCATCGATGAGCACCTGATCGTCGAATGGCTTCTCGATGAAATCGGCAGCACCCTCCTTCATCGCCTGCACGGCGAGGGCGACGTCGGCATGACCTGTCATCACGATCACCGGCGCATTCAGGCCGCGCGCCTTCAGCTGCCGCAGGAACTCGATGCCGTCAATGCCGGGCATACGCACATCGGTGACGATGCAGCCGTCGATCTCCTTCGGTTCCGGTGCCAGGAATGCGGTCGCCGACTCATGCAGACGCACGGCAAAGTCGGCTGTCGCGAGAAGGAAACCCAGCGACTTGCGGACATCGACGTCATCATCGACGACATGAACGACATCATTGGCCACGGGCAACCTCGTCCTTTTCTACGGCACGCAAGGTGAACCGAAATGCCGTTCCTCCGCCGGGCATCGACTCGGCCCAAATATGACCACCATGCGACTCGACGATAGTGCGACAAATGGACAGACCTACCCCCATTCCCTGCTTCTTCGTGGTGACGAAAGGCTGGAAAAGCTGGGCAGAAACCTCGGGCGCCAGCCCCGGGCCGGTGTCGATCACGCCGATCTCCGCCATCGCGTCATGTCGCGCCTTGGTGACGACGTGCAATTCGCGGCGGGGCGCGCCTTGCATGGCCTCCACGGCGTTTCTCATCAGGTTCAGCAATACCTGCTCGATCTGGATTCGGTCGGTCAAGACCAGTTCGGCCGACGGATCGAGATCGTAACTGACGCTCACATCCGCTTCCCTGGCGCCGAACAGGGCCAGCGATGAAGCGTCCTCGATGAGCGCCGACAGGCGTTCCACCTGACGCTCGCTTTCGCCCCTGGCGACAAAGTCCCTGAGACGGCGGATGACGTCGCCGGCACGCAACGCCTGTTCGGCGGCCTTCTCGACGGCTTCCCGCAACATTGCGGCATTCTCGTCCTTGCTCTTTTCGAGGAGACGGCGGCTGCCTTTAAGATAGTTCGTGATCGCCGTCAGGGGCTGGTTTATCTCATGTGCCAATGTGGAGGCCATTTCGCCAAGGGCGGTGAAACGGGCCATGTGAAGCAATTCCTGCTGCTGTTCCTGCATCCTGGCTTCCGTTGTGTGGCGCTCCGTAAGGTCGCGGCAGAAGCCAGTGAAGAAGCGGCCCGTTCCCGGATGCATTTCGCCGACCGCTAGCTCCATCGGAAAGGTCGACCCGTCCTTGCGCATCCCGGTTACCGTTCGGCCGAGACCGATAATGCGGCGTTCTCCCGTCGTCAGGTAGCGCTGCATGTATGCGTCGTGCTGCTCCCGGTACGGCGGGGGCATCAGCATCTTGACGTTTCGTCCGATGACTTCGCCGGCCTTGTAGCCGAACAATATTTCGGCCGCCGTGCTGAAGGATTGGATGTTGGCGCCTTCGTCGATGACGATCATCGCATCGGGGACTGTCGCCAGGATCGAACGCAGGTGATCCTCGCGCAGCTGCAGCGCGGCGTTGGCGAATGACAGATCGCTGACGTCGGTGCCCTGAATGAAGATTGCGGTGATCGGGCCATCCTTTGCCCTGACGGGCTGGTAGACGAAATCGAGGATGCGCTCCTCCGCAAGGCCGGTTTCATCGTTGCGCAGGATGATCTTGGCGTTGCGGCCGACATAAGGCTCGCCGGTTTCGCAGACGCGATCGAGCAATTCGAAGAATCCCTGGCCCTCCAGCTCGGGCAAGGCCTCGCGAGCCGACTTGCCGATAACCTGCCGCTGGCCGATCAAGTGCTGAAACGCGGCATTGGTCAGCTGAAAGACGTGGTCCGGCTCGCTGAGCAAGGCTATGAAGCCTGGAGCCTGGTCGAACATCAGGGCGAGAAGCTGGTGTTCCGGCAAGATATCGAGGGCCAGCGGCGATGGCTTGGCTGCTTCTGGCCGGCCTTGTTCCGTCTTGCTCACGAGCGGTCTCCGGATCGAGAAACAGCAGCGGCCGCCGATTTAGCACGCATCATTCCGCCCGCCAAACAGCCGCGCCGCCGCGACGATTTGATCTGTATCAAGGCGCCCCAAGCTCGCACAATGCAAGTGACAGAGCATTCCGCGTTCCGAGCGAGGTGCCTGCATGTGCTATAAAACGATAATCGTCAATCTGGCCGTTGATACAGACCCCGCGCCGGTCGTGAAGCTGGCGGCGGAGCTGGCGCAGCGCTTCGATGCCCACCTCGTCGGCCTTGCCGCCGCGGACGTCCCGCCTTTGGTGTCCACGGGCGAGGGCCTGGTCTACGAAGGCGAGGTCATGCAGGTCCAGCGCACCGAGATCGAGAAGCGCCTTGCCGAATTGCGCGATATCTTCGAGAAGCTCGTCCCTGGCTCGGTCAGCAGCGAATGGACGCAATACATTTGCGGCCCGACCCGCGCCCTCGGCCTTGTGGCCCGCTCGGCCGATCTCATCGTGACCGCCGAGGGCGGGGAGGATGTCTTCCGTGCCGTCGATGTCGGTAGCCTCGTGCTTGGCGCCGGTCGCCCCGTGCTGGTCATGGCGGGCAATGCCGAGCATCTCCTGGGCAAGACCGTCCTTGTCGCCTGGAAGGACAGCCGGGAAGCGCGAAGGGCCTTGTCCGATTCCTTGCCGTTTCTGGCGAAAGCCAATGAAGTGGTCGTCGCCACGATGGAAACCGAGTCCGGAGAAGATGTGCGAAACAGCCTCGCCGACGTCGCGGTGTTTCTGGAGCAGCATGGCGTCATGGCGCGAACCGAAGTGATCGCCGGCGAAGCGGATGGCGACAGGCTGGTAGCGTTCGCGCGCTCAATCCACGCCGATCTGATCGTCTCCGGCGCCTATGGTCACAGCCGGCTGCGGGAATGGGCCTTCGGCGGCGTCACACGCACGCTCATCGGCGAGAGCAATATCAATCGCCTGTTGTCGAACTGATCGGTCGGCCATGGTGACCGGTGGAGCCGATCCGACGGAACGGGCGGCGGTCCGGCCCACCGAACCGCAGTCGACCGGCCGCGCGCCCGACATCGCCAAGCAGGCCTACTGGTCGCTTGAAGCAGATCGGCTGGTCGGACAACTGGAGACCTCCACTTCCGGATTACTGAGCGCGGATGCGGCGGCCCGGCTTGCCAAATTCGGACGAAACGCCTTGGTGCCTCGGTCGAACCGATCGGCTTTGGCTGTGCTCGCGCGCCAGTTTCGCAGCCCGCTGGTCCTGATCCTGGTCTTCGCCGCCGCTGTGTCGGTGTTCGTCGGCGAAGGTCATGAAGCAGCGATAATCGGCGCGATTGTGCTTGCCAGCTGTATTCTCAGCTTCACCCAGGAATATGGCGCCTCTCGTGCCATGGAGGCGCTGCAGCAGCGCATCTCCCGCAAGGCCACCGTGCTTCGGGACAGCTTCGAACGGACTGTCGATGTTGAGAACATCGTTCCTGGCGACGTCATCTGCTTGTCGGCGGGAAATCTCATCCCCGTCGATGGTGTCGTCCTGGAGTCGCGGGATTTCAACGTCAGCGAATCCGTTCTGACCGGCGAAACCTTTCCCGTCGTGAAATCCGCCGGCCGCTCCGCGCCCGAAGCAGGCATCGCGCAACGGACCAATGCCGTGTTCACCGGCACCTCGGTTCGCAGCGGAACGGCAAAGGTGCTTGCCGTCGCCACGGGAACGCGGACCGAGTTCGCTTCGATCGCCGAAGCCTTGGAGCGGCGGATCCCGGAAACCGAGTTCGCCCGAGGCATCAGAATGTTCGGATATCTGATGACGGAGATCATGCTTGCGATCGTCATCATGGTGTTCTTCGCCAATGTGATGCTCAACCGGCCGCTGATCGAATCCCTTTTGTTTTCGCTTGCCCTCGCTGTCGGCCTGACGCCTGAACTGCTTCCCGCAATCATCAGCGTCACCCTGGCCAAAGGCGCGCGCACGATGGCCGCCAGCGGCGTCATCGTGCGTCGCCTCGACGCGATCGAGAACCTCGGCAGCATGGACCTGCTCTGCACCGACAAGACAGGAACGCTGACGGAGGGCGTCATTCACCTCGATGGATCGTTCGATGTCGAGGGCACCGCTTCGAAGGACGTCCTGCTTTGGGCGCTGCTGAACGCGACCTTGCAGACAGGGCTGAAGAATCCTCTGGACGAGGCAATTGCGAGTGCGCCGCATGACCACGAGGATCTGTCCGGTTTCACCAAGATCGACGAGATCCCTTACGATTTTGTCCGCAAGCGGTTGTCCGTCGCCACGCAGGACAGCTCGCGCGAACAGATCCTCATCACCAAGGGAGCCGTCCAGAACGTCGTCGAGGCGTGTGGCTTCGTTCAAGGTCCGCACGGCTTGACACCCCTTGGCGCGGCGGAGCGCCAGGCGATCGACGAGAAATTCAGGCGCTGGAGCGCGCAAGGATATCGCGTTCTCGGCCTGGCGATCCGGAGATTTCAGGACAAGGCTGGCTTCAGCCGTGACGACGAAACCGGAATGGTATTCGCGGGCTTCCTGCTCTTTCTCGATCCCCCGAAAGAGGGGGTGCGCAAAACGCTGTCGGCGCTTACCGACCGCGGCATTGGCGTAAAGGTGATTTCCGGCGACAACCGCTACGTCGCCGCGCACCTGGCCGAGGCTGTGGGCCTCCGGTCCGCCAGGATCATGACCGGCGAAGACCTGTCGAAACTGACGAAGAATGGGCTTCTCGCCAGTGTGCGCCATACCGATCTCTTCGTGGAGATCGATCCGAACCAGAAGGAGCGGATTGTCGAGGCGTTGCGCCGGAGCGGTCACGTCGTCGGCTATCTTGGCGACGGCATCAACGACGCGCCGGCGCTTCACGAAGCAGATATCGGCATCTCGGTCGATACCGCCGTGGATGTCGCGCGCGAGGCTGCGGACATCATCTTGCTGAAGCGCGACCTGGGCGTGCTGGTGCGGGGTGTCGATGACGGCCGAAAGACCTTCGCCAACACGATGAAATACATCTCCATCACGACCAGCGCCAATTTCGGCAACATGATCAGCATGGCGGCGGCCTCGCTCTACCTGCCGTTCCTGCCGCTGCTGGCAAAGCAGATCCTGCTGAACAATTTCCTCTCCGACATCCCGGCTCTGGCGATCGCGGGTGACAATGTCGATGCCGAACAGGTGCGCAGGCCGCGTCACTGGGACATCCGTTTCGTCAGGCGTTTCATGGTGAGCTTCGGGCTGGTGAGCTCCCTGTTCGACTTTGCGACCTTCGCGTTCCTTCTTCTGGTCGTTCACGCCACGGCGGCCACGTTTCAGACCGCATGGTTCGTGGAATCCGTACTCACCGAACTTGCCATCGTGCTCGTCGTGCGGACCCACAAAAGGCTGTGGCGCAGCCGTCCCAGCCATTTGCTCGCGGGCCTGACCCTCGGCGTCGGCATTATCTCCATCGCCATCCCCTTTGCCCCGTTCGCCGGCTGGTTCGGATTTGTGCCCCTGGCAGGACCGGTGCTGGCCGGGCTGCTCGCGATCACCGCGCTCTATGTGCTTGTGTCGGAAATGACCAAAAGCTGGCTCTTCGCCCATGGCAGCCGCGGCAAGCGTAGACGAAAAGCGGTTGGTCCACATCTGGATCGAGCCGCGACCAGACCGGGCCGCGCCGCGGGTTAAGCTGGGGGAGGCAGCTCGATGACCGCCGCTGGGCGCCACTCGCACCGGTCTAGAAGTGGAAGAGCGCGCTTCCTGTATGGCGGCGGATCGACGTCGAGCATCGAAAAGTCACCCCCCGACCGCGGCCTTCGTGACGTTCACGCCAAGGTCGTAGACCAGTTGCCCGCCATAATAACCCGTTACGGTGACCAGCGCCGCGCCGGCTATCTCAATCGCGGGAATGGCCGGGGCCAGCGTGCCCAGCTCACGATTTCGCACCCACAGGACAAGCCGGAGCAGGCCCCAGCCCAGAAAGGTCAGGGCGCTGATCCCACCCAGGCCTTCGTGGATTTCCGCTATCTGGCTGCTGAAGCCGGCGGCCTCCGCGTGGTCGAGGGCCATGCCGCCGAAGTACCACGTGCAGACGGCAAACAGCCCTGCGCCGACGGCGGCAAAGGTGGAAATCGTCCCTATGCCCGAGCGCGTCGTCACGGCGCTGCGGTGGGTGAGCGCGGCAAGGTCGATGATCACGAGCGCGTACATGAGCACGATGGGGAAATGAACGAGCATGGGGTGGATATGCTGAATTTCGGGCATTGCGGAGATTCTCCAGGAGGATTGGGGGGTGATGGTCGTTGGCCGCTCGATCGGCCCTCAGTCGTCGCTGTCGCCGATTTCCTCGTCTTCCCGATCACTGCGCGCGCCGGTTACAGTCTTGCCGTCGCCGCATTCGTCGTCTCCGACACCTTTGACCGACTTGGGACCGGTGACACTCATCACGGGGATGGACTCGAGGTCGATTGTTGCGGAAGAAGCTGCGGGTGCGGCCGCGCATGATCCATGGCCGGATTCCGCGGCGGCGGGTATGACAAAGGCGACCAGGCCGCCAAGGGCGACAAGCAAGACAGGAAAGTTGCGCATGGTTTCGTATCCTTCTCCGCGCACCCGTCATCGGGCGCGTCGGCCCTTGATAGAGATGTGGCCCTTGCCGGTGGCTGACGATGATTGACAGCGGTTTGACAGCTTCCGCATGCGACAGCTCCCTTCCATGAAAACCGTATCGATGAGCCTGGCAGCTCTGGGCGTGGCCGCGCTTGTGATGGCCCTGCCGTCGGCCGTCAGGGCGCAGGATGACGACGATGACCATGATCGGGCGCGCGATCTCCATGAGCGCGGCGAAATCGAGGGTCTTGCCGACATCATGGCCATCGTGCGCGCCAAGGCTCCCGGCGAGATTGTTTCGGTCGACCTCATTCGCGCCGAAGGCAAATGGATCTATAGGTTCCAGGTGGTCGCCGCCGACGGCAGGCGCCGGATCGTTGACGTCGATGCCGGTGCGGGCGGTGTCAAGGGTGATGAAGGCGGCCACTGATGAAGATCCTCGTGGCTGAAGACGAACCGCGCATCGCGGCCGACATCGCGGCGGTCCTGAAGGCTTCGGGCATGGCCGTCGACATCGTGGACAATGGTGAAGCGGCCTGGTTTGCGGGCGATGTCGAGAACTACGACGCGGCGATTCTCGACCTCGGCCTGCCGAAGCTCGACGGCCTTACGGTGCTGAAGCGCTGGCGCGCCAATGGCCGTCGCTTTCCCGTCCTCATCCTGACGGCGAGGGGGCTGTGGACCGAGCGCGTCGAAGGCATCAACGCCGGCGCCGACGACTATCTTCCGAAGCCTTTTGAAATGGAGGAACTGCTGGCGCGGCTGCGAGCCATCCTGCGCCGCTCAAGCGGGCAGGCGGCACCAGTGCTGAAATCGGGCCCTTTGCTGCTCGACACGCGCCAGATGCGCATCTCACTTCGCGGCGTTCCGGTGGCGCTTTCGCCGCTCGAATATCGGCTTCTCGCGTTCCTGATGCATCATGCCGGCCGTGTGGTCGCATCAACCGAGCTTGCCGAGCATCTGTACAGTTCCGACAACGAACGCGATCCCAACACGATCGAGGTCATCGTCGCGCGTCTGCGGCGCAAGCTTGGCAGCAAGATCATCGAGACGCGTCGCGGTTTCGGTTACTTTGTCCCCGACGGGCCGGATTGATGCGCAATTCGATCCGTTTCAGGCTCTGGTCGGCTGCGGCGATATCGATCGTCATCGCCCTTGCCATCGCCGGTGTCGGTCTTCGCTATCTGTTCGAACTGAACGTCGAGAGGCGTGTTGTCAGTGAGCTGACGGACGATCTCAACGAACTGATCGCCGCGACGAGCTTCACGGCCGATGGCCGTCTGTTAGTGGCGTCCACGCTGGCCGACCAACGCTTCTCCAATCCGCTGTCCGGCCACTACTGGCAAGTGGAAGACCTGGCCACCCACAACCTCGTTCGATCACGCTCACTGTGGGATGCGACGCTGGCCCTGCCCAAACAGGCAGGCTATGGCGAACTGCGGAAGGAAGAACTCAAGGGGCCCGGCGGCGAGCTCACCGTCGCCGTCATTCGCACGATCACCGATGCGGACGGGCGGGCCTTTCGCGCCGTGGTGGCGGAAGATCATCGCAATGTGGAAGTTTCCGTCGGCGAGTATGTCCGTGACCTTGCGCCGGCCCTCATTGTGCTGGCC
>NZ_RZRX01000236.1:0-10300 GCF_003997405.1 Mesorhizobium sp. M2A.F.Ca.ET.042.01.1.1 | reverse complement strand
GCCACTGGCCGCGTCAGTGTTCCGATTCTTCGTCCGCCAGTTCGAGCGTACGACCCGCATAGAGAATCCGCAGGATGATCACTTTGTCATCCACGATTTCAAACGCGATCGTCGCGCGCCGGCGCCACCCCACCGTACGCAAACCCGGGGCGATCTCGTCATGACGCATGCCACGCTCCGGAAATGTCGCGAAGTCGAGGCAATAGTCGATGAGACGTCCGACAAAGCGCAAGGCAGTTTCCACGCCGGCTTTAGGCGCCAATTGGTTCAGCAGTTCGGCAATGTCTCGCTCGGCGGCAGCGTGGAACCTGACCTGGTACTTCATGCACCGGAGCGCGGTTTGGCGACGATCGCGTTGATGTGCTCAGAGAGATTGCGGCGCAGCTGTTCGGCCGTCAACAGCTTCTCGGGACGGGCGCGCGCATCCTGCATTATCGGCACGACTTCCTCGCGCAGCCAACGTTCAACCGCCGCATCACGCGCCGCAAGCGTGCGCAAGCCATCACGGATGACCTCGCTTTCGGTGGCGTATTCGCCCGAGGCCACCTTGTCTTTCACCATCTGCGCCATTTCGAGCGGCAGTGTGATCGTCAGGGGTTGGGAGTTTCGCATGACCGTCTCCTCGATGCCCCTTGATATAGCACGGTGCATGACTTTGTCATACACTTTAGGCAAGACCGCACACCAAACATCGAACCATGATGGTGTGCGGCGATCGATCACGTCCCCTGCTCGTTGAATGGCGCCGGGCGCCACTTTACCACATAGTTCTCGAAGCGGGTGATCAGGAACTCCACCACCAGCGCCATCACCGCCAGGATGATCATGGCCGCGAAGACGCCATTGGCGTTGAAGGCGCCCTGCGCGGTGGAGATCAGGAGGCCCATGCCCTGCTTGGCGCCGAGGAACTCGCCGACGACCGCGCCGACAAGGGCGAAGCCGAACGAGACATGCAGGCTGGCGAGGATCCAGCTCATCGCCGAAGGAATGATGACCGATCTGGTGATCTGCATCGGCGAGGCGCCGAGGATCTGGGCATTGGCGATCATCGCCCTGTCGGCCTCGCGCACACCCTGGAAGGCGTTGGCGAAGACGACGAAGAACACCATGACGACAGCCAGCGCCACCTTGGACGCCATGCCGAGGCCAAGCGCGATGATGAAGACCGAGCCCAGCACCACGCGCGGCACCGAGTTGGCGATCTTGATGTAGATCGAGAAGACATCCGCCAGCAGCTTGTTGCGGCCGAGGATGATGCCCGCCACGATGCCGCCGACCGCGCCGATGACAAAGCCGAGGAAGGTCTCCTCCAGCGTCACATAGATCTGCAGCCAGAGCGGCCCCTGCGAAGTGCCCTCGGTGACCCAGGACCAGATCTGTTCCCATATCCCCGACGGGCTGGAGAAGAAGAACGGGTCGATGATGTTGTAATCGGCGCAAAGTTCCCAAAGGCCGAGGAAGACGACGAGGATCGCAAGCCGCAGGCCGATAACCAAGGCATGGCGCTTGCGCAGCCGCGCCCTCGCCTGCGCTTCGGCGGCGACGATCGAGGTCGCGCGGGTGGCAGCCTGTTCGGTCGGAGAGATGGCGGTCATGCTGTTTCCCCTTTCAATGGCCGGTCTGAAGGCCGCGGCTCTGGCCGAGCTGCACTTCCTCGCGCAGATCGTTCCAGATCACCTTGGCGATCTCGATGAATTTCGGGTCGTAGCGGATGTCGGCCATGACGCGCGGGCGCGGCAGGTCGATACGGTAGACGCTCTTCACCGTGCCCGGACCGGCGGTCAGCACATAGACCTTGTCGGCCAGCGCCACCGCTTCCTCCAGATCGTGCGTGACGAAGACGACGGAGGATTTGAGTCCCGACCACAGGCCCAGCAACTCGTCCTGCATGGCGGTGCGGGTCTGCATGTCGAGCGCGCTGAACGGCTCGTCCATCAGCAGGATCTTGGGCTGGTTGATGAAGGTCTGGGCCAGCGCCACGCGCTTGCGCATGCCGCCCGAGAGCTGGTGCGGATAATGCTTCTCAAAGCGTGAAAGGCCGACGCGGCCGATCCAGTCGCGCGCCTTCTCATAGGCTTGCGCCTTCGGCGTGCCACGGAAGAGCGGACCGGCAGCGACATTGTCGATGACGCTGCGCCAGGGAAACAGCGCATCGGCCTGGAAGACGAAGCCGATGTCGCGGCTGATGTCGGTGACCGGATTGCCCATGACGCGGACGCTGCCGGTCGTGGGACGCAAGAGCCCGGTGACGAGGTTGAGCGTGGTCGACTTGCCGCAGCCGGTCGGGCCGACGACGCAGGCGAACTCGCCGCGCGCGACCGTCATGGTGAAATCGCGGATCGCCGTCATCATGTGGCCGTCCGGCGTGACGAAGCGCAGCGTCACATCGTCGATGGCTATAGCGGCATCGGCCGGCGCCGCGGCGGGAGACAATTTCTCCGCCGCCATGGTCTGCGATTGCATGGCACACTCCTGTGGTGGTGATGCGAGAATGGCGGCTAGGGCCGGTGGCCTGCTCGCCGGCATCTCAAGGCGCAGCTGCCGGATTGATTCAGGCAGCCGGCGCAAGTCCTTGTTTTCAGGGCGGACGGGTCCGTCCGCCCTCGCCTGCCAGCGCCTACTTGGCCGCGTCCACGAACTCGGTCGTGTAGGTCTTGGAAAGGTCGATCTGCTTGCCCTGCAGGCTCTTGGAGAAGGTCGACAGAACCTTGAGCACCGTCTGAGGACCATCGGCCGGCATGCGGCCGTCCGGCGTGAACTGCGCCTTGCCGCCGGCGAGGCCCTGCACATAGAGATCCTTGCTGCCGGCGTAATAGTCCTTCGGCATCTTGTCGGCGATCTCCTCGGCCGAATGGCCGGCGATGAACTTCATAGTCTTGACGAAGGCGTTGGCGAGCTTCTGCGCCTCGTCCTTGTGCCCCTCAAGCCAGCTCGACTGCACGTAGAAGGAGGCCGCCGGATAGTCGCCACCCAGCGCTTCCTTGGTCTTCTCGGGCGTGCGCATGTCGACCAACACCTTGGCCTCACCGGTCTGGAGCAGCTTGGCGATCGTCGGCTCGGTGGTCATGCCGGCCTGGATCTGGTCCTGCTTGACCGCGGCGATGAAGGTGTTGCCGGCGCCGACCGGAAGCAGCGTGTAGTCGCCCGGCTTCAGGCCGTTGCGAACTGCGAGATACTGGGTGAGGAAATCGGTCGAGGAGCCGAGGCCGGTGACGCCGAGCGTCGCGCCCTTGAAGTCGGCCGGCGACTTGATCTTGGGATGCTTTGCCGAAACCAGCTCGACCTCGCCCGGCGCCTGGCTGAACTGCACGATCGACTGGATGTATTTGCCCTTCGACTGCAGGTCGACGGTGTGATCGTAGAAGCCGACGACGCCCTGCACCGCGCCGGCCAGCAATTCGTTCTCGGCCTCGACGCCGGCACGGGAGTTCACCAACTCCACGTCCAGCCCCTCATCCTTGAAGTAGCCGAGCTGCTGGGTAAGCACGGCCGGCAGATAGATCTGCTTTTCCATGCCGCCGACGATGATGGTGATCTTGTCGGCAGCCGAGGCCGCCGATGCGCCAGCGCCAACCATAGCAAGCGTCAGCAGCGCCGACCGCAGGACGCATTTAGAGATGAGACGGGTCACGTAACTTCCTCCACTGGGCGACGCAGCGCGCCGCATTTCCTCCTCGCGGCCACTCCCAGCCGCTCATGTGGCGAACGCCACAAAACTGTCATGGCATGGCCAAGCTTTCAGCTGGCTTTCAGCCGTTTTGACGGCTGCTGAAACGAAATCCTGCAATACAAGCGGGTCAGACGGCGCCGAAGCCCAGCACGTCGCGCATGTCGTATTCGCCGGGCGGCCGCCGGGCGACCCAGAGTGCCGCCGCGATGGCGCCGCGGGCGAACATCGAGCGGTCGCCGGCGGCATGCGAAAGCGTGAGCATCTCGCCTTCGGCAAGGAAGCTCACGCTGTGCTCGCCGACGATGCCGCCGCCGCGCAGCACAGCAAAGCCGATCTCGCCGGCACCGCGCGGACCAAGGAGGCCGTCGCGGGCGCGCCTGGCCACATCGTCCAGTTCAATGCCACGTCCGCGCGCAGCCGCTTCGCCCAGCATCAGCGCCGTGCCCGACGGCGCGTCAACCTTGAAGCGGTGGTGCGCTTCGAGGATTTCGATGTCGCAGTCATCATGCCGAAGCGCCCTCGCGGCCTGCTCGACCAGGCCGGTCAGCGTGTTGAGGCCGAGCGAATAGCTGCCGGAGCGCACGATGGCGATTGTCTTTGCCGCTTCGGCGATTGCGGCCAGCTCCGGTGGGGTGAAACCGGTTGAGCCGATCACCAGCGCCGGACCGCCGCGCGCCGCGCAGGCTTTGGCCAGTTCGGCGGACGCCGCGGGCGTGGTGAAATCGATCACCACGTCGGCAAGCGCCAGAGCTTCGTCGCGCTCGACCAATCCCTCGCCCACGCTGCCCGGCCGATGGAAGCGCGCGACGAGCTCCAGCCGCTGATCGGCGGCGATGGTCTCCGCCATCTGCCTGCCCATGCGACCGAGCGCGCCGGCGATGGCGATTTTCAGCGGTTGCGGCATGGCGATCCTGTCGAAAATCCGAGTCGTGACAATCCTCTAGCACGCCGCCTTGGCAAATTGATTCAGACGACTGCGGGCCGCGACACGCGGCGATACGAGGGCGAATTATACGCGAATGTGAAGCGCCACACTCATCATCGCTGACGCGACATGCTAATTTAGCGCCTGTGTCCGGCTGCGCCCGGACCAAGTCCGAGGGGGACACCCATGCTGCGGCCAGTGCATGCCCTGGTTCTTTCCTGCCTCGCCTTGACGCCCCTTGCCGGAGCGGCCCTGGGAGCGCAGGCGTCTTCCGAAAAATCCGACGATGCGGCCAAAAAGTCTGCGGACGATGCGGCGAAGAAAGCCGCGCTTGCCGAGGCGATCAGCGTCTGCGACCGAGGCGCTTCCGTGCCGCTCGATCCTGAAGCCAAGGCGCCGCCTGTCCAATATGGCGCGCTCTTTCCGCAAGACTTCGATCTCACCAAGCTCAAAACCCTTGCCGACAAGTGCCAGGCGGCGATGCTCGGCGCACCACAGGAAAAGCGGCTGACGCTTGAATGGCTGCGGGTCCAGGTCGCGCTCAACCAGCCGGGGCTTGCCTTTCTCCTGCCGCAGATCAAGCTCATCGCCGACGGCGGCAGTCCCGAGGCGAGTTATCTGCTCTACGAGGTCTACTCAGTGCATCGGCGCGACGACGCTGACGCCGGTCCGCTACCTGTCTCGCGCGGCATGGCGCTCGATGCCTTGCAGAAGGCAGGCGCTGCCGGCCATCTCACGGCGCTTGAGACGCTGCTGCGTCAGTATATCGATGGGCCGCTGCTGCGCCGCGATGCGCACAAGGTGGTCGAGACCGCGCAACGCGTCATCAACGCGCCGGCCCAGGGCCAATCGCCCGGCGAATGGGACAGCCAGTTCCGTGCCGCCATGCCGCTGCTGATTGCGCGGACGACCCTGACGGAAGACGGCTTCACGAGCGACGAGCAGCAAAAGGCCCTTCATGCCGTCGAGACGGATTCCCAGGCCGGGACCAACAGCTCCGGATCGGCGCTGGCTTACATCAAGGCGCTGCGGCTCGGCCGAGGCACACAGCAGGACGCGGCGAAGGCAAGGCAATTGCTGGAAGCGCGCGTCGCCAACGATCAATATGCCATACCGATGATGGCCGACATGCTGGCCAAGGGCGAAGGCGGGCCAGCCGACGGCAAGCGCGCCATCGCCATGCTGCGTGCCGCCACCAAGGCTGTCGCCGAGGCCGGGCCGATGCTGGCCAGCCTGCTGCTCGACGGCAAATTCGTCGGCCGCCAGCCGCGTGAAGCGATCCGGTTGCTCAACGCCTCCTGGAACCTCGATGCCGGCATCAGGCTGGCGGAGCTGCTTCTCGACTATGACGGCTTTCAAATCGACAATCCGGACCAGCTGGTCGAGCGCCTGAGCGACGCCGCCGAGGCCGGGGAGCCAGGTGCTGCGCTGGCGCTGGCGCGGCTGCACCTGTCGGACGATCAGCGATTCAAGAACGAGGATGTGGCGCGCGCCATGCTGAAGCCGCTGGCGGACGCGGGCGACCGCGACGCGCTCTGGCTCTACGCCTCGACGCAGTATGCCAACCTCGATTCGACCAGCTATCGCCCGTCGCGTCGCGACGACGGCCTGAGCGACGATCAACTGAAAGCGCTGATCGAGGAAGGCGAAGCCAAGAAGGAACAGCAGGCCTATCTGCTGCAGGCGAAGCTGTTGCGCAAAGGCGTGGTCTATCCGCAGGACGACCAGAAGGCGACGGCCATGCTGATCAACGCCGCCAATCTCGGCAGCGTCGAAGCGATGGTGCTGCTGGGCGACGCCTATGACGATGGTCTGGGCGTCGACAAGAACCCGCGCGAGCGGCTGCATGCCTGGCGCGAGGCGGCGCGGCTCGGCTCGCTCAAGGCCAAGAGGAAGCTCGCCAACGCTTTCACCTTCGACAGTTTCGACCATCTGATGACGCTGCGTGAAGGCATCACCGATCGCATCGCCCTTTACAATGACGGCATCGGCAGGATGGGCGTCGGTGTGTTCGGCGCCAACGACGCCGACATTGAGCTGAGCGGCCTCTTTTCCGGACCGGCCTCCAGCGCCGGAAACGCGGCGATCGCGGCCGCGGTGATGGATGCATTTCGCGAGGCGCCGGCCGGCCTCGACGACGACAATCTGGTCGGCATCGGCAAGGCGCTGCCCGACGAGATCCGCGTCGCCATCGAGACGACGCTGAAGAGCGAAGGGTTTTATACGGGCGAGCCGAAGGGCTATTTCGGCCCAGACGCGCGCAAGGCGCTCGCCGCCTGGGTCGATGCGAAGGGTCCGCTTGACGATGCTCCCAGCCCGCAAGCCGCAGCCGGGACACAACAGGCCGCGCCGGCTCCGGGCGGTCTCGGCGCGGACGTCGTCAACCGCATCCGCGACAAGGTCTTCGCCCAGGCGCAGGTCGCCAAGACCGACAAGCAGAAACTTGCCGCCATCAAGCAGCTCGGCATTCTCGCCCGCTACGGCGACCTGCCCTCACGCTGGGTGCTGGTGCGCAACTACCATCAGGCAAGGGCCATTCGCTCGGTCGTCACGCCGGACGAGATCACCCGCTACGCGCTGGACATATTGGTGTCGAAGCCCGAGGGCGTCGAGAAGCCGGAATTCGAGTTCATCTTCGACCTGACGCAGATCGCGCAGGACCGGAAATCGAAGGCGGTCGGCGGCGCCACTCTGCAGGCGATCCGCGACGATCCGCGCCTGCAGGACCCGCTCACGCTCGGCGCCATCATGGGTCAGTTCGCCTTTGCGCCGGACGCCTGCGACTCCGTGCTCGCCGCGGCCAGGAAAGCCGGCATCGCCGGCGTGGGCCCGGAGGGATGCGACGAGGACACGCGCACGGCCCTCATCGCCTTCGCCAAGGGCAAGGGCGCGTCCGGTGTCGATGCGGCGGCGCGCAAGGCTGCCGTGGATGAGATCAAGGCGCTGGACGCGCAGGCCGAGAAGTAATCCGCGAAGTAATCAAAGTGCCCTGAGCCACACCTTGTTGTCGTGGACGGCGGCGCCGCCATAGGGTGCGGGCGCGTCGGCGCCGGTCAGCACGTTGATGCCCTCGCCGCGCTCATGCGCGCTGTTCGGCCAGATGCCTTCGGCGATGACCACACCGCGCTTCACGCCGTCGAAGAATCTTGCGTGCAGCACAAGGTCGCCACGCCGGTTGCCGACCTCGACGCGGCCGCCATCCTCGATGCCGAGCGCGGCGGCATCTTCGCGGTGGATGAGCAGTTCGGGCCTGCCTTCCTTGGCCTTGGACACCGGCGTCTCGGCAAAGCTCGAATTGAGGAAGTTGCGCGCCGGCGAGGTCGCCAGCCGGAACGGATGCTCCTCGTCCGCCACCTCGATCAATTCGACATGGTCGGGGAATTCCGGCAGCCGTTCGACCGGGCCGAACAGGCCCATGCTTTTCGGCGGCCGGTTGGGCGCCGACTGGCCGGTCCAGTTGGGCCGGAAGTGGAATTTCCTGTCGGCATGGCCAAAACCGTTGATGAAATGCGCGTCGTCGAATTCGGGCTGCAGGTCGACCCACTTCTCAGCCTTCAAACTGTCGAAGCTGCCGAGCCCGCGCTTGCCGAGGATGATGTCGATATGCTCGCGCTCGGTCAGGCCGAAGCCTGGACGGTCGCTGACGCCCAGCCGCTTGCCGAGCTCTTCATTGACGTAATGGTTGGTGCGCGGCCCTTCCGGCGGCTCGATCAGCTTGGGGCCGAGCGTGATGTGCTGGTTGCCGCCGCCCTTGTAGATGTCGTCATGCTCCAAAAACATCGTCGCCGGCAGCACGACGTCGGCGAGCTTGGCCGTATCGGTCATGAACTGTTCGTGCACGCAGGTGAACAGGTCCTCGCGCAGGAAACCCTTTATCACCAGCCGCTGCTCGGGCGCCACATTGGCCGGATTGGTGTTCTGGATCAGCATCGCCGTCACCGGCGGGCCGCCATAGAGCGCGTCCTCGGCTCCCGTCAGCACCGGGCCGATGCGCGAATGGTCGAGATAGCGGATGTTCGGATCGCGCATCGCGGTGCCTTCGAGCACGTCCTGGTTCAGCTTGAAGATGCCGGAATTGGAATGGAAGGCGCCGCCGCCCTCATATTGCCAGGCGCCGGTGACGGCGGCGATCGAGGACGCGGCGTGCATGTTGATGGAGCCGTTGCGCTGGCGCGCAAAACCATAGCCAAGGCGGAAGTAGGTCTTCTTGGTCGTGCCAACGAGCTTTGCGAAAGCCTCGATCTCGGCGACGCTGAGGCCCGTAATGGCCGCCGCCCATTCGGGCGTGCGGCTGCGAAGGTGTTCTTCCAGCCCGCGCGGATCGTCGGTGTATTTTTCCAGATAGGCGCGGTCGGCGAGCCCATCGCGGAACAGCACATGCATCACCGCGCAGGCGAGCGCGCCGTCGGTGCCGGGTTTCAAGACCAGGCCGAGATCGGCCTGCTTCATCGTGGCGTTGTCGTAGATGTCGATTACGACGATTTTCGCGCCGCGTTCTTTCCTCGCCCTCGTCGCGTGGGTCATGACGTTAACCTGCGTGACCACGGCATTGGTGCCCCAGATCACCACGCAGTCGGACTTCGCCATCTCGCGCGGATCGGCCCCGCGCAAGGCGCCGGCGCCCATCATCCAGCCGGTCCAGGCGAGATTAGTGCAGATCGAGCCGAAGAAGCCCGAGTATTTTTTCGCGTGGCGCAGCCGCTCGATGCCGTCGCGCTGCACCAGCCCCATCGTGCCGGCGTAGAAATAAGGCCAGACGGTCTCCGAGCCGTATTTCGCTTCCGCCGCGATGAATTTTTCCGCGACGAGGTCGAGCGCTGCTTCCCAGCTCGCTTCCTTCCAGGCGCCCTCCCCCTTGGCGCCCGCGCGCACCAGCGGCTTCAGCAGCCGGTCGGGATGATGCACCCGGTCGGCATAGCGCGCGACCTTGGCGCAGACGACGCCGGCCGTATAGCTGTTCGCCTTGGCGCCATGCACGCGGCCGATGCGGTTGTTGTCGAGCAGCTCGACTTCGAGCGCGCAGGTGGAGGGGCAGTCATGCGGACAGGCCGAATGACCGATCCGGAGCTTGGCGTGCTGGTTCATGCGGGGGTGTTTAGCGGGTTTTCGGAGAGAGGTGTAGGGCCAGAGACTTCTTCCCTTCTCCCCTTGTGGGAGAAGGTGGATCGGCGCGATAGCGCCGAGACGGATGAGGGGTGTTCCAGCGGAGTGAGACGGTTGCTTTGCGAGGCAATTGCCAAGCTGGAGCACCCCTAGGGTCGACTATTAGGCGATGCTTTTATAGAGCGCTTTATAGGCGCCGCATTTCGGGCAGCGCATGTGTCGCTCGATATGATCTTCGCCTGCTTTGGTGTCGAAGACTTCAAGGTCCGCATCGCCGCATTCCGGACATTTGACACCTGCCTTCGGGTCAACGGCCAGAAGGTTGCCTGCTTTGATCCACAATTCCCTGGACATTGACGTTTCCTGCGCCGCGTTTGACAATTTACTTACGCCTCACTCCGTCCAACACCCCTCATCCGTCTCGGCGCTGCGCGCCGATCCACCTTCTCCCACAAGGAGGGTTTTGCATGGGAGCCGATATTTAGCGCACGAGGCAGATGGGCGTTTTTTGAAAGGCGCTCTGGCCGCTTTGGCGGGTTGTTTTGCCTCGCTCTTGAGGCCTCAGGCCGCCTTGGCAGTGGATTTTGGGCGGACTGCGCCTC
>NZ_RZRX01000235.1:0-10306 GCF_003997405.1 Mesorhizobium sp. M2A.F.Ca.ET.042.01.1.1 | reverse complement strand
GTGGTGAAGCTCGCCGACGCCATCTTCTCCGCCTCGCGCGTCGACGTCGAAGACCCGATCGGCAACTGGAAGGCGCATAACGCCGCGCTGGCCGAGCGCACGAAATGGCTGAACGAGCACAGTTTTCATTCCCTACATTTCACCGGACCGGGCACCGATCTCACCGTCGGGCTGGCGGAGGGCCATGAATGGATGGGCGGCGCCTCGACGGCGAAGAACGGCATCACCTGCAATCCCAATATCCCGACCGAGGAGGTCTTCACCACGCCGCATGCAAGGCGCGTCGAGGGTCACGTATCCTCGACCAAGCCGCTCTCCTACCAGGGCACGCTGATCGACGAGATTTTGGTGCGCTTCGAAGGCGGGCGGATCGTCGAGGCCAAGGCCTCGAAGGGCGAGGACGTGCTGAAGAAGGTGCTCGACACCGACGAGGGCGCGCGCCGCTTGGGCGAGGTGGCGCTGGTGCCGCATTCCTCGCCAATCTCGAAAAGCGGGCTTTTGTTCTTCAACACGCTGTTCGACGAGAACGCCGCCTGCCACATCGCGCTCGGCCAGTGCTACTCGAAGTGCTTCGTCAACGGCGCCTCGCTTAGCCAGGACGAGATCGCCGCGCGCGGCGGCAACAAAAGCTTCATCCACATCGACTGGATGATCGGCTCCGACAAGATCGACATTGACGGCGTCGCCAAGGACGGCAGCCGCGTGCCGGTGATGAGCAAGGGCGAGTGGGCGTAACCTCCTCGCCAGCGGAGATGTGATGGCCTTCGACATTGCGGTGAAGCGTGTTTATGAGCCGCCGGCGAAAGCCGACGGCCAGCGCGTGCTGGTCGACCGCATCTGGCCGCGCGGCGTCGCCAAGAAGGACGCCGAACTGGCATTATGGCTGAAGGAGATCGGGCCGACCGACGCGCTGCGGAAATGGTTCGGGCACGAGCCGGAGCGCTGGGCGGAGTTCCAGAAGCGGTACCGCGCCGAGCTCGATGTCAACAAGGAGGCGGTAGTGCAGCTGCGTGACCTGTTGCGCGAGGGCAAGGTGACGCTGCTCTACGGCGCGCATGACGAGGTGCACAACAATGCGGTGGCGCTGGCGGAATACCTACAGGCGTAAACGTTGAGATGCTGGCGGGACAGAGAGGGGGGCGAAGGAACTCGGCCTAAGAGTAGTCGCGCCTATTTTCCGCCCACCGCCTCCTCGTAAACCTCCGGCTTGAAGCCCACGAACACCCGCTCCCCCACCTCGAGCACCGGCCGCTTGATCATCGTCGGCTTGGCGAGCATCAGTTTCTTCGCCTTCTTCTCGTCCAGCCCGGCCTTGTCCGCCTCCGGCAGCTCGCGAAACGTGGCGCTGCCCTTGTTGAGCAGCTTTTCCCAGCCGACCTTGCCGACCCAGCCGTCCAGTTTCCCAGCCTCGATCCCCTCGGCTCGGTAGTCATGGAAGCGATAGGGCACGCCGTGGCTTTCCAGCCAAACGCGCGCCTTCCTGATCGTGTCGCAGGTGGTGATGCCATACATGGTGATGGTCAAGGCGGGCCTCTGTCGGGTGGGGTTTCGAATCCGGCGGAAGCCTAGGCCGGCCCTGCAAGCTTTGCCAGCGCTTTGCGGTGGCCCGCATTTTGATGGTTTTGGCCACTGGGACAAATCGGCCGACCAACTTGCGCAGACGATTTGAAGCTTGCCTGGCAGCGGCCGGAGCCCGGCCGCCGCGTGCAATATCCGGCCTCAGTAGTAGAAACGCTCTTCGCTGATCTTGCCGTTCTTGACCGTGTAGAGGCCGACCTCATCCATCTTGACGCGTTCGCCGGTCGATTTTGGCGTCACGTCGAAGCTGAAGCGCAAGGCGAACTGGTCGCCATTGACATAGGGACCCTCGGCCGAACCGCCGTGAACCTCATGGTTCGCTTCCCACCATTCGCTCTTCTGCTTGACGGCTTCCTTGCCGTTGCAGACGGCCATCGGTCCTTCCATGGCTTCGTAGCTGACGATGTCGTCGGCATTGTATTTCGCGGCGGCGCTGTGGCTGTCGCCCTGTTTGAGGAGCTCGGTGAAATCCTTGGCAATTTCCGCAGTGGTCATGATTTCCTCCCGGGTTTGGACCAGACATCAAGTAGGAACCGATCGTTCGCCTGCCAGCGGTGCGTCGCTCGGCAGGTGACAATTCGTGTCAGGATGGCGATGCCGCGCCATCAGAACCCAACAATCCAGTTCCCGCCAGCGCCTTGCAGCAGGGGGCAATGGTGCGCGGCCAGTTGGCCGGCCACGTGGAAACCCGAAAGGAGACCTTAGAGAGGTTCGAGATGCAGGCATGTTCGACCGACCAGTACAGGTCCGTGGGCCATTTTTGTTTCTGGATTACGCGCGATCGCTGAGGCATCGTGGGCAGATGTGCAACCTCTACAACATCACCACAAGCCAGGACGCCATCCGCGAGTGGACCCGCGCTATGCGCGACATCATGGGCAACCTTGAGCCCTCGCTGGACGTCTATCCCAACATGCCCGGCGCAGTGGTCCGCAATGCCCCCGATGGCCAGCGTGAGCTTGCCAAGCTGCTGTGGGGCATGCCAACGCCGGCAGAGCGGGTGAAGGGCAAGGCGGACTACGGGACCACCAACATCCGCAATCCGCAGTATGGCCACTGGCAGCAATATGTCGGCGTGGAGAACCGCTGTGTGGTGCCCGTCACAAGCTTCGCGGAGCCGAGCCCCACCCCCAACGACAAGGATCCCGAGACGGGCATACAGCGGAACTACTGGTTTGCGCGAAGCGGGGACCGACCCCTGTTCTTTTTCGCTGGCATGTGGACGCGCTGGCAGGGGGTCCGCAGGGTCAAGGATGGGCCTGGAGACTTCGAGCTTTACGGCTTCCTTACGACCAAGCCCAACGCCCTCATAGCGCCCATCCACGACAAGGCCATGCCGGTGATCCTCACCACGCGGGAGGAAGTTGAAACCTGGCTCACGGCCCCATGGTCCGAAGCGCGGCACATGCAGCGGACAGCGCCCGACGACGCCTTGGTGATTGTCGAGAAGCCGACCACGCAGATCAAGTTCCCAAATGCCGGGAATGCGGCGGGTGGCCAAATGTCACTACTTTGACCGGGCTCTGACCCGGCGAGGAGATGATCTATCAATCTTTTTCGTCTCGCCAGATCACCCGCCGCACCATACGCACCCCCACAAGGCGCCTCACGCGTATCTTCACGCCCTGGACGGCGCTGGGCAGCAAAATATCGACGTCGAACTCCCGCTGCTTGCAGCGCTCGCATCGCATGTGCCGCTCGACGTCCCAGAATGGAATGTCCCCCATGAGCTTGAGGAGATCTCCGGGGAGGTAGTGATGGGTGATGTTGCAGTTGATGCAGCGGACGCGGATTAGCTGCCCGATGTCATGGGCTCGGCTCAGTGTCTGAACGACGCGTCGGGTTCTGCTGCTGGGCTCCGGCATAGCCTACGAAATAGGAAAATGTTCCTTGCGGAGTCAATTCAAGCGAAACCCTTTTGTTCTATTTTTGTTCATTGTGGCGGTTAGAGCTATCGGAGTGAAGCGAGGGATCCTCGGGACCGGCATTCCTTTAATAACACCCGCGCTCGATCGCCAGCCGCCGCACCAGCGCCAGCACGCTGTCGATGGTCGGCGTCGGCTGGGCGGTCAGGCGGCCGAGTTCCTGCACCGCCGTGACCAGGGCGTCGATCTCCATCGGGCGGCCGCGCTCGAAGTCCTGCAGCATCGAGGTCTTGTGCTCGCCGACATCGCCTGCGCCCTTGATGCGACCGTCGACGGAGATGGGAAAGCGCACGCCGAGGCGCTCTCCGATCGCCTGCGCCTCCAGCATCATGGCGCGGGCGACGTCGCGCGTGCCTTCATCGGCGACGATGGCCGCCAGCGTGCTGCCGGTCAGCGCCGAGATCGGGTTGAAGGAGAGATTGCCCCAGAGCTTCACCCAGATCTCCGAGCGGATGTCCTCGCGCACCGGGGCCTGCAGCCCGGCCTTGACCATTTCGCGCGCCAAGGCGGTGGCCCGCTCGCTCTTCTCGCCCGACGGCTCGCCCAGCGAGAAGCGCGTGCCCTCGACATGGCAGATCAGGCCTGGAGCATCGACCTCGACGGCGGGATAGACGACGGAGCCGATGACGCGCTCCGGTCCGATGCGCTGCCAGATCGCACCGCCTGGATCGACCGCGTCAAGCCGCGTGCCTTCGAGCGCACCGCCTGCCTTGTGGAAATACCACCAGGGCACGCCGTTCTGCATGGTGACGACGGCTGTGCCCTCGCCCAGCAGCGGCGCGATCTGCTCGAGCGCCGGCGCCAACGAATGCGCCTTCAGCGCCAGCACGACATAGTCCTGCACGCCGAGTTCCTCGGCGCGCGCAGCCGCCCTTACCGGCGCCACCATTTCCTTGCCGTCCTCGATCAGGCGAAGGCCGTCGGCCTTGATCGCCTCCAGATGCGCGCCGCGCGCCACGATCGACAAATCGACCGAGCCGGCAATCGCGAGCTTGGCGGCAAGATAGCCGCCGATGGCGCCGGCGCCGAAGACTGTGATGCGCATCAGCCGAGACCGAGCTTTGCCGCGAGGCCGATGCGCTGCAGCTTGCCGGTGGCGCCCTTCGGAATCTCGTCGAGGATCACCACCTTGCGCGGCACCTTGAAATCGGCGAGCCGGGTCGCGGCGAAACCGCGAATGTCGGCCTCGCTGGCGCTCTGGCCCTCGCGCAGCACGACGGCGGACGCCACCTCTTCGCCCAGCTTGTCATGCGGCATGGCGAAGGTGACCACCTGCGCCACCGCCGGATGGTCCATCAGCACGTCGTCGACCTCGAGCGGCGAGATCTTCTCGCCGCCGCGGTTGATGATCTCCTTCAGCCGGCCGGTGACGCGCAGATAGTTGTCCTCGTCGAGCACGCCCTGGTCGCCGGTGTGGAACCAGCCATGGGCGAAGGCGCTGGCGTTGGCGTCCGGGTTCTTCTCATAGCCGGCGGTGACGTTCGGGCCGCGAATGACGATCTCGCCGATCTCGCCGGCTTTGAGCAATCGCCCATCCGGCGCCATGACGGCGACTTCAGGCCCGGCCGACGCACCGACGCTGCCGGGCTTGCGCAGGCCGGGCGGCAAGCGGTTGGACGCCATCTGATGCGCGGCCTCGGTCATGCCGTAGGATTCGATCACCGGGCAGCCGAAGGTCGCTTCGAGTTCGGCCATCACTTGCGCTGGGAGCGATGCAGACGACGAACGGATGAAGCGCAGCTTCGCTTCGGCGAGCTGCTCCGGATTGCGGGCGGCGCGCGGCAGGATCGCCTGATGCATGGTCGGCACGGCGGTGTACCAGCTTGGCCTCGCTTCGCTGAGCCACTGGAAGAAACGCAGCGCGTTGAAGCCCGGCGTGCAGAAGACGCTGCCGCCGGCGGCAAGCGAGGACAGCACCGCGGCGATCAGGCCATGGATGTGAAACAGCGGCATGATGTTGAGGCAGCGGTCGGCCGGGGTCAGGCCGAGCGTGGCGCCGATATGCGCGGCCGACGCAGCAAGGTTGGCGTGGCTGAGCGGCACGAGTTTCGGGCGCGAGGTGGTGCCGGAGGTGTGGAGCAGAAGCGCAACGTCGCCATCCTCGGCCGACCCGGGAGAAACCGGTGGCCCAACCGGCTCGCCTTCGATCATGAAAACACCCGCTCGCGAGCCTTCAGGCACGACCAGACGAAGCACCGGGATGCCGAGGCGCGCGGCCGCCTCGACCGAGGGACCTGCCTCATCCTTGCCGACGAGGATCGCCTTGACGCCGATGTCGGTCAGGTAGAAATCGAGCTCGTCGGCCCGGTAGGCCGGATTGAGCGGCGCGGTGGACGCGGCCGCCGCCACAGCGATGAAGGCCGTCGCCATTTCCGGGCCGTTCGGCAGCACGATCGCGACGCGATCGCCACGGCCGATGCCGAGCGCGTTGAGCCGCGCCACCGTATCGCGGATCAGCTTGCGCAGCCCGCCATGCGAGAGGACTGTCCGTTCGGGCGCGGCGATGGCGGGCGCGTCGTCGGCCCCAGGGGCAAGACGATGGTCGAGATCGGTGGCGTTTTCGCTATTTGTCATGGTTCCAAACTATGTTTCGAACGATCGGCCGATGTCCAGCGCTGCTCAATATCCAAGCGCCAGGCCGTCCTTGCGCGGATCGGACGCGCCGGTCAGCGTGCCCTTTTCCCAATCGATGAGCACCGCCTGTCCGCCGCCCAGCGGGTGGTCGGGCTCAACAACACGATGGCCACGCCGGCGCAGGCCTTCGATGGCGTCTGGATGCACGCTGCGCTCGGCCTCGACGACGTCGTGGTTGTAGAAGACGCGCGCCGCGTCGATCGCCTGCTGCGGGTCCATGCCGAAGTCGATCATGTTGGTCACGACATGCACATGGCCGAAAGGCTGGTAGCCGCCGCCCATGACGCCGAACGGCATCATGGCGCAACCGTTCTTCGTCATCATGCCCGGCATGATCGTGTGCATCGGCCGTTTGCCGGGGGCTATCGCGTTCGGGTGCCTCGGATCGAGGCGGAAGCTGGAACCGCGGTTCTGCAGCACGACGCCGGTCTTCGGGCCGACGACGCCGCTGCCGAAGGAATAATAGGTCGAGTTGATGAAGCTGACCGCGTTGCGGTCGCGGTCGACGACGCTGATATAGACCGTGTCGCTGCCCGGCAGGTTGAGGCGCGGCAGATGGGTCATGGCGCGCTCGGGGTCGATCGCGGCGCGCAAGCTGTCGGCATAGGCGCTGGAAAGCAGCGCCTGGACCGGCACGTCGACATGATCCTGGTCGGCGACGAACGAATCGCGATCCTGGTAAGCCAGGCGCCCTGCCTCGATCTCCAGATGCAGGCGCTCGGCGCCCTCGGGATCGAGCCTGCCGAGATCGAAGCCCGAAAGCACGTTCAGCATCAGAAGCGCGGTCAGGCCCTGGTTGTTCGGCGGCATCTGGTGGATGTCGTGACCGCGATAGGAGGCGCTGACCGGGGTTCGGTAATCGCCCCTGGTCGCGGCGAAGTCTTCCAGCGTGTGCAGCCCGCCGAGCGCGCGAAGGCGTCCGACCAGATCGTCCGCGACCTCGCCTTCGTAGAAACCGGCGCGGCCTTTCCTGGCGATGATGCGCAACGTCTCCGCCAGCTCCGGCTGGCGATGGATGTCCCCCGCTTTCGGGGGCTTGCCGCCTGGCAGGAAGATGCGCGTCGCAACCTCGTCGGCCGACAGGTCGGTCTCGGGGTCGTGCCAGTCGAAGGCGACGCGGTCGTGCACGACATAGCCTTCTTCCGCATAGTGAATGGCCGGAGCGAGCGCATCGGCCAAGCCCTTGCGGCCGTGGCCTTCCAGCAGCCGGCACCAGGCGTCGACGGCGCCTGGAACGGTGACCGCGTGCGGGCCATGCAGCGGCAGTTCGCTGAATCCCTTGTCCCGGTACCAGTCGATGGTCGCGGCGGCGGGCGCGCGGCCAGAGCCGTTGAAGGCGACCACCTCGCCCTGCCCCTTCGGGCAATAGAGCACAAAACAGTCGCCGCCGATGCCCGTCGATTGCGGCTCGACCACCGCCTGGACCGCGGCCGCGCAGACGGCGGCATCCATGGCGTTGCCGCCGGCGCGCAGCATGTCGATGGCGGCAAGGGTGGAAAGCGGATGCGAGGTCGCGGCCATCGCCTCTGTGGCGCGGACCGGCGAGCGGCCGGGAAACTGGAAGTCACGCATGCTGGTTCTGGTATCCTATATCAACGTCCGCGGCCGAAAAGCTGGGCGGCGGACAACAAGACGATCGATAGCACGATCAGGCAAGTCGAAATGGCGGCGATCGTCGGATCGATCTGGTCGCGCAGCGCATTGAACATGCGGCGCGTCAGCGTCGTGGTCTCGCCGCCGGAAATGAACAGCGACACCACCACCTCGTCGAAGGAGGTGATGAAGGCAAACAGCGCGCCTGAGACGATCGAGAATCTGATTTGCGGCATCGTCACCTGGAAGAAGGCGGAGAAGCGGCCGGCGCCGAGGCTGCGCGCCACCATCTCCTGGTTCATGTCGTAGGAGCGCAATCCCGACAGCACGGTCAGCACGACCAGCGGCAGCGCCTGCACTGTGTGCGCGATGACGAGGCCGGTCAGCGTGTTGTTGAGGCCGATGCGGGCATAGAGGAAGAACGTGCCGATACCGATGAGGATGACCGGAATGATCAGCGATGCGGTGAGCAGCGCGTTGATCAAGCCGGTCATCCTGAGCGTGCGGGCGTTGATGGCGTAGGCGACCGCAGTGCCGAGCAGCGTCGCGACGATCGCCGTCATCACCGCTACCTTGACCGAGACGACCGTGGCGTCGCGCCATTCGAGGGAACCGAAATAGCTTTCGTACCAGCGCAACGACCATTGCTGCAGCGGGAACTCCAGGAGCGAGGAGCCGGAGAAGGACATGATGACGATGATCACAGACGGGGCGATCAGGAATAGCATGACGAGGCCGCCGAGCGCGTAGAGCCAGAGGCGTTGCCGGTGCGAGATCGGCAGGGCGTTTTCCATGGTCATCGCCGGTTCCAGACCCCGGTGGCGCGGGCGCCGAGCAGCCAGTGGAAGAGGCCGAGCAGCGCCAGCGTGACGGCGAGCAGCACGACGCCAAGTGCCGCGCCCGCGCCCCAGTTGGAATAGAGGCTGGTGGTCTGCTCCATACGCATGGCCCACATGATCACCTTGCCGCCGCCCATCAGCGCCGGCGTGACGAAGAAGCCGAGGCAAAGCACGAAGACGATGACCAGGCCTGAAGCGAGGCCCGGCAGCGACAGCGGAAAGAAGATCTGCCGGAAGGTGGCGGCGGGGCTGGCGCCGAGATTCATGCCGGCGCGCAGACAGTCGACGTCGATGGTCTTCATCGAGGCGTAGAGCGGCAGCACCAGGAAGGGCAGCATGATGTGGGTCATGCCGATGACGACGCCGGCGAAATTGTTGGCGAGCGGCAGCGGCTGGCCGATCACGCCGAGATCCATCAGCCACGTATTCACCAGCCCCTTGCGCTGCAGGATGACAAGCCAGGCATAGGTGCGCACCAGCACCGAGGTCCAGAACGGTAGGATGACGAAGATCAGGCAAATCGACGCCGCGCGGCGCGGCAGTTGCGAGAGCATATAGGCCAAGGGATAGCCGAGCAGCACGCAGGCGCCGGTGACGGTGAAGGCCACCTTGAAGGTGGTGGCGAAGGTCTTGATGTAGGACGCCTGCTCGAAGAAGCGCGCGTAATTGGCGGCGCTGAGCTGGCCGCTCTCATCGAACAGCGAAAGCCAGAACAGCCAGCAGATCGGCACGATGATGACGGCGAAGACCAGGAAGAGCGCGGGTGACAGCAGCGCGAGCATGCCGCGCGCTTCCCGTCGCGCATCGGCGTTGAGCGCATCGGAATTGAGCGCGCGATCCGGGCCGACGGCACGATCAAGGCTGGCGGATGCGAGGCTCATTGGTCGGCCACCAGCACGACGTCCTGGGCATCGATGCCGAGCATGATCGGCTCGCCCGGCGCCGGCAGTTTCGCCAGCACATCGGAGCGGCAATAGTCGCGCAACGTCACCTGCCGCCCGGCCTTCAGCGTCGCGTAGCAGACGAAGCTGTCGCCCTGATAGATAACGTCGCCGACGGTCGCCGGCAGCAGGTTGATGCCGCCTGTCGGTTCGCCGGCGATCAGGCGCAGCTTTTCCGGCCGCACCACCATCAGATGCCGTCCGGCGGTCGGTGCGGCTGACGTCATGCGAAGCTTCCTGTCCTCGTACCAAACACTGCCGTTGCGGCTTTCGACCGGAACGAAACTGGACTCGCCGATGAAGCCGGCAACGAACTTCGTCCGCGGCCTGGCGTAGAGAACTTCCGGCTGGTCGATCTGTTCGATGCGCCCGGCATTCATGACGGCGATGCGGTCCGACATGGTGATCGCCTCGCGCTGATCATGCGTGACGTAGACCGTCGTCATGCCGAGCCTTCGATGCAGGTTGCGCAATTCGATCTGCATGTGCTCGCGCAGGCTTTTGTCGAGCGCCGAGAGCGGCTCGTCCATCAAGACGATACGCGGTTCGAAGACGATGGCGCGGGCCAAGGCCACGCGCTGGCGCTGGCCGCCGGAGAGCTGGTCGACGCGGCGCTCGCCAAGGCCTTTCAGCTGTACCAGGCCCAACGCCCGCTCGACGCGTTCAGACGTTTCAGCGGCCGATACGCGGCGCTGCTTCAGCGGAAAGGCGATGTTGTGGAAGACGTTCATATGCGGGAACAGCGCATAGTTCTGGAACACCATGCCGATGTTGCGCCTGTGCGGCGGCATGGTGA
>NZ_RZRX01000234.1:0-10323 GCF_003997405.1 Mesorhizobium sp. M2A.F.Ca.ET.042.01.1.1 | reverse complement strand
GAGAAATGCTGCGGCCGCATGCTGAGCGGCGGCCCTTCGCGGGCGGGGTGACGCGCTGCTTGGCTGGGCGCGCTCGATCGATGCCGGCGAGAAGAAGGATTTCGCCGCCCGTCCGCAGCCCAGGCCGCCGCTCAGCATGCGGCCGCAGCATTTCTCGGTCACCGAGATCGAGACGCTGCGACGCGACCCCTACGCGGTCTATGCGCGGCGCATCCTCGGGCTCTCGCCGCTCGAGCCGTTGATCCGCGATCCGGGCGCCGCCGAACGCGGCACTTTGTTTCACGAGGTCCTGCATCTGTTCTCGCGGCGGGTGGAGGATCCAAGGGCGCCGAATGCGCTCTCGAGCCTCATCGAAGCCGGCCGCCTCTGTTTTGCCGAGGCAAAGCTTCCGCCGGACATCGAGGCTGTCTGGTGGCCGCGTTTCGAAAAGCTCGCCGAGAACATCATCGAGTGGGAGCACACCCGCGCCGATGCCGTCGCGAGGCGCTATGCCGAGGAACGCGCCGAGAAGACTGTGGTCGGCCGCACCGGCGTGACGCTGTCGGGCTATGCCGACCGCGTTGACCTGCTGGCCGGCGGCATGGCCGACATACTCGACTACAAGACCGGCTCCTCGCCCTCGAAAGCGCAGGCGCACACGCTTTTGTCGCCGCAGCTTGCGCTGGAAGGCGCGCTGCTCAGGCGCGGCGCGTTCAGGGAACTCGGCATCCGCGAGCCCTCGCAGCTTGCCTTCGTGCGGCTGAAGCCGAATGGCGAGGTGTTCGAGGAATCGATCCTCGAATACAACCGCAAGCCCCGCACCGCCAACGACCTTTCCGAGGAAGCCTGGGCGCGGCTAGAGCGGCTGCTGTTCCATTATGCCGACCCGACCACCGGCTATCTGTCGCGCGCCCTTCCCTTCCGCGAGGGCGAGGCGGACGGCGATTACGATCATCTGGCGCGTGTGCTGGAATGGTCGGCGGGCGGCGCCAGCCAAGACGAGGCGGAAGGATGAAATATCCGATCCCCTCCGATACGGCCGCCAGCCAGGCGCGCGCCTCGGATCCTGCCTATTCCGCCTGGGTGTCGGCCAATGCCGGCTCCGGCAAGACGCATGTCCTGGCGCAGCGCGTGATTAGGCTCCTGCTCAACGGCACTGATCCGTCGAAGATCCTGTGCCTGACCTACACGCGGGCTGCCGCCGCCAACATGTCGAACCGCGTGTTCTCGACCCTGTCCGAATGGACAGCGCTGCCCGATGCGGAGCTGGCGGTCAGGATCGCGGCGCTGGACGGCCGCGGCGCCGACCGCGACATGATGCGGCGCGCGCGCCGGCTGTTCGCCGAGGCGCTGGAGACGCCGGGCGGGCTGAAGATCCAGACCATCCACGCCTTCTGCGAATCCGTGCTGCACCAGTTCCCGCTCGAAGCCAACATCCCGGCGCATTTCGAGATGCTCGATCCGCAGATGGAGGCCTCGCTGTTCGCCGATGCCCGCCGCGACATGATCTCGGGCGCTGGCGCCGGCGACGAAGGCCTGGCGGAAGCCTTCGCCACCGTGCTGGAGCGCGGCGGCGAGTTCGGTCTCGATTCCCTGCTTGCCGAGATCGTCGGCAAGCGCGACGAGTTGCGCGATTTCATCGCCAAGCTCGGCAGGGATCGGGATTTCCGGCCGCTCTTCGCCGAATTCGGCTTCAGGCCGGGACAGACGGCCGAGGGCATCGCCGCTTCGCTATGGCCGCTGCCTGGCTTCGACCTCCGCCAGTTCGCCGAATTCGCGCAGGCCGCCGAAGCCGCGGACGCGCGGCAGGTGCTGAACAATGTCATCCCTTATGCCAGGGGCGCCTTCGCCGAAGCCGACCCGATCCGCCGGCTGCGGCTGCTGGCAAAGGCCTTCCTCAAGGCCGACGGCGACCCCTATGAGCCGGCCAAGATCTTCAAGAAGGCGCTGGCCGACCGGCTGCCGGATTTGCCCGACCGCTACCTTGCGACGGTCAAGGCTATCCTCGACGTGTCGGACCGGCTGGCGCTGTTCCGCATGCTGGAAGGCACGGCGGCGGCGCTCACCGTCGCGGGCTGGCTGATCGCGCGCTACGAGCAGCTGAAGCGCGGACGCGGCTTCCTCGACTTCAACGACCTCATCACCCGCACTGTGAGCCTGCTGTCACGGCCCGATGCCGGACCATGGGTGCAGTTCAAGCTCGACCAGGGCATCGATCATATCCTGCTCGACGAGGCGCAGGACACCAGCCCGGACCAATGGGAGGTGGTGAAGAAGCTGACGGAAGAGTTCTTTGCCGGGCTCGGCCAGCGCGAGGCAGTCAGGCGCACGGTGTTTGCCGTCGGTGACGAGAAGCAGTCGATCTACTCCTTCCAAGGGGCAGCGCCGGATTCCTTTGCTGAAAGCCGGCAGCTGTTTGCCGGGCGCGTGCGCGACGCCGAGGCCGCCTTCGCCAATCTCAAGCTCACCTGGTCGTTCCGGTCGAGCGACGATGTGCTGGCCGCGGTCGACCGCGTCTTCGCGGAACCCGGCGTGCGGCGCGGCATCAGCCACGATCCCGATCCGCTCAGCCACAAGGCGATCCGCAATGACGCGCCCGGCTATGTCGAGGTGTGGCCTTCGGTCGGCGCCGAAATGGTCGAGGAGCCGGACGATTGGACGCTACCGGTCAACCATGCCAGCGCCCCCGCGGTGCGCGTCGCCGAGCATGTCGCCACGACCATCCAGACCTGGCTCAAGCAAGGCGAGGTGATCGAAGGCAAGGGCCGGAAGCTGACCGCCGGCGACATCCTGGTGCTGGTGCGCAAGCGCGACCGCTTCGTCCATGCGCTGTCGCGCAGCCTGAAGAACCGGCAGATCCCGGTCGCCGGCGCAGATCGGCTCAGCCTGCCCGGCCATATCGCGGTGCAGGACCTGATCGCGCTCGGACATTTCCTGATTCAGCCGGAAGACGATCTTTCCCTGGCCGCGGTGCTGCGCAGCCCCATCTTCGAGGTCTCCGAGGAGACGTTATTGACGCTTGCCGGCCAAAGGCCGAAGGGCCAGTCGCTGATTGCCTCGCTCAGGCATCACGCGGCCGAGGATGTTTCCCTCGCCGCTGTTGTTAGCCGGCTCGATGGCTGGGCAACCGAGGTGGCGTTCAAGCCGGTCTTCGAATTCTACGCCGCGGCGCTGGCGCGCGACGGGCTGCGCCGCAAGATGACGGCGCGGCTTGGACCCGAAGCCGGCGACATCCTCGACGAATTCCTGAGCTTTTGCCTGGCCGAGGAACGGACCGGACTGCCGGGGCTGGAATCCTTCCTGTCGACGCTGGAGAATGCGGGCCCCGAGATCAAGCGCGAGATGGACCAGACGCGCGACGAGGTCCGCGTCATGACCGTGCATGCCGCCAAGGGCCTGGAAGCGCCGGTGGTCTTCCTCGTCGATGGCGGCTCCGCGCCGTTCAGCGACCAGCATCTGCCCAGGCTGATGCCGTTCGAGAGCTCAGGCGGGCAATGGAAAGGCAAGGGCTATCTGTGGCGCTCGGCCAGCGATGTCGCCAATGGCGTCTCGAAGGCGGCCTCGGTGCGGGCGCGCGAGCTGGCGGACGACGAATACCGGCGGCTGCTCTATGTCGGCATGACGCGCGCCGAGGACCGGCTGATCGTCTGTGGCTATCACGGCAAGCGGCAGCCCAGCCCCGGCACCTGGCATTCGATCGTCAGCCGCGCGCTGCTGGGCGCGCCAGAGAGTTCCGAGCGGCGTCATCCGGCGACGGCCGATGTGGCGGTGCATCGCTTCCATATGACGAAACTACCGCCGGTGGCGCTGGCGGAGGGCGTAGCCGAGCATCCAATCGAGCATCTTGCGCCGCTGCCGGACACCCTTTTCCAGCCGTTGCCGCCCTATGAGGAGCTGCCGCGTCCGCTTTCGCCCTCCGGCGCCTCGGCGCTGATCGAGGAAGCAAACGACGCTATTCCCGATACGCGCTCGCCGGTGCTCGACGCTGCCGCCGAGCCCGGCTTCGCGGTCGTGCGCGGCCTTGCCTTGCACAAATTGCTGCAGATGCTGCCCGGCATCGCCGAGACGGAAAGGCACGGTTCGGCCGAGCGCTACCTGGCGCGCACCGGCGCAGATTGGCCAGATGGTGAGCGCGACAGGGCGATGGATGCGGTGCTCTCCATCCTGTCCGACGACCGCTTCGGCGCGTTGTTCTCGCCGTCGTCCCGCGCGGAGGTCGCGATCATGGGCAGCCTGGAGGTGAAGGGCAGGCTGCGTTCCATCTCCGGCAAGATCGACCGGGTGGCTGTTACCCCGCAAAACGTGTCGATCGTCGACTACAAGACCAACCGGCCGGCCCCCAAAGACCTTGCCGAAGTGCCGCCCGCCTATGTGTTGCAGCTTGCGCTCTATCGCGCGCTGCTTGAGCCGCTCTATCCGGGACGCGCGGTGACGGCGGCGCTGCTGTTCACCGAGGCACCGCGGCTGATCGAGCTGCCGGCCAGGGCCATGGACGATGCCCTTGCCCGACTCACGGGAGCGTGACACAAGAACTGCTTGAACATCGCCGCCGCAACCACCACATTTGGGGCAACCCGAGTTTTCGAAAGGATTTCAGCATGGCCACCGTCAAGGTCGACAATGGCAATTTCCAGGCCGATGTGCTCAACGCCAAGGAGCCGGTCGTGGTGGATTTCTGGGCCGAGTGGTGCGGCCCGTGCAAGATGATCGGCCCGTCGCTGGAAGAGATCGCCAAGGAGCTCGGCTCCAAGGTGAAGATCGCCAAGCTCAACATCGATGAGAATCCCGAGCTTGCCGCGCAGTTTGGCGTGCGCTCGATCCCAACGCTGATGATCTTCAAGGGCGGCGAAGTGGCCGACATGAAGGTGGGCGCCGCGCCGAAGACGGCGCTGTCGCACTGGATCAACGGCGCTCTCGCCTGAGCCGGTCCGAAGGGTTCAAGATCAAGCCCGGCCATCGCGCCGGGCTTTTCTTTGGCGCCATCGCTCATGGCGCCCTGGCCCTGACGTTCGCGCCGGCCATCTCCTCTTCTACAAGAAAAGGAGAACGCGATGACCGGAACAGCCAAGGCCACAGTCCATGTCGACAATGAGCGCGTGATCGTCACCGAATACCGGTTCGCGCCGGGCGCCAACACCGGCTGGCACCGCCATGGTCACGACTATGTCGTCGTGCCGCTGATGGACGGCAAGGTAAAGCTGGTGACCAAGGACGGAGAATCCTTCGCCGAAATGAAGAAGGGGGCGCCCTATTTCCGTCGCGAGGGCGTCGAGCACGACGTCATCAACGCCAATGACGGCGAATACGCTTTTATCGAGATCGAGCTGAAGTAGGCGAGTTGGCTAGCCATCATCTGCCATCTTGATGGCTAAAGCCAATTGGCCTATATTCCCGTCAAACGGAGTTTCAAATGGCCGAACCTCAGCTCTCAGTCCGTAGCGCAAAGGCGCGGGACCTTGCTCACCGACTTGCTCGTCGAGAAAATCGCTCCATAGCCGATGTGGTCGAACGCGCGCTTGAATCCTATGAGGTTCGGGAAGCTGGACGCGAACCCGCCTCCACCTTCTACGCTCGCTTGGCGGCAGCGAATGGCACCGACATCGATCTGGAGAAAATCATCCGCGAAGACCGCAAGGTTCACACGGGGCCAGAACTTTGATCTTCGTGGATACCAATGTGATGTCGGAGACACTCAAGAAGGCACCCGACGCAGCCGTTTTGGCCTGGCTTGTACGGAACGATGCGGAGCTTGCCCTTCCCACTGTGGCGATTGGTGAAATCGCCTTCGGCATCCAAAAGATACGGCCTGACGAGCGCGCCAACCGCCTGGAGCAAGGGCTTTCCCAGTGGCGCCATCGCTTTGCCGACCGTATTTTTGGCCTGACGGAAGAGGCTGCCCTGGTTTACGGCGAGATCATGGGAGCCGCCAAGCGCCAGGGCCGAGGCATGTCGGCTCCCGACGGCATGATTGCAGCAATCGCTCGCGTCAACGGCGGTCGGCTGGCAACACGCAATCTGAGCGACTTCAGCGCCGCTGGCCTTGATTTAATCTCGCCGTGGGATTTCTGAGCTGCCCCTTGATCACCAGTCGGCGACGCAATCGCCGCCGGCGAACTGCGCGCTTTTGGCGGTATATTCGAAGAGCTCGATCCTCACGCCGTTGGGATCGCTGATCCAGGCCTGGTAAGTGTTGTCGCAGGCGAGCTTCTTCGGGGTGACCGCGACGCCTTGCGAGCGAATATGGGCGATCGCAGCCTCGATATCTTCCACCTCCAGGCAGAAATGGTTGATCTGGTTGCGGTCACTGTAGCTGGCCTCGTTCTTTTCGAACACCTCGACATAGCTGCGGCCGCCGCAATCGAGATAGAAGCCGAATATCCTGCCGTCGCGCAGGAAATTGAACCTTGTGTCCATGCCGAGCACATCGCGATAGAAGGAGCGCGTCGCCTCCAGGTCGTGCGCGAAGATGCAGACATGGGCGAGCTGCCTGACTTTGATCATGGCCGGTTCCTTTCGGCCCCCGCCGAAATCCGCAGCGCTGTCTCGACCTGGCCTCAGGTCGGCGGCGTGCCGTTTTCGGCCAGCACGGCGCCAGCGAAATAGAGCGAGCCGCCGATGAGAATCCGCGGCGCCGGGCCGTCCCAGGAGTCGCGCAGCAGCATCAGCGCGCTGGCGACGGAACTGACCGGCTCGGCCGACAGGCCGGCCTCTTCCGCACGCAATGCCAGCTCGTCATTCGGCACGCCGGCATCGCTGTTGCTCACCGGCACGGTGTAGACATGGCGGGCGAGGCCCTTGAAGGCGCTGAAATAGCCGGTCTGGTCCTTGGTGTTGATCATGCCGGAAATCAGCACCAGCGGCCTCGGATTCTTTTCCTCCTGCTCGGCCAGGGCCTCGGCGATGACGATGCCGGCGCCGGGATTGTGGCCGCCGTCCAGCCAGATGTCGGCCCCTTTCGGCGCAAGGTCCACCAGCTTGCCCTGCGTCAGCTTCTGCATGCGTGCCGGCCAGGCGACATGGGTCATCGCCCGCTCGGCGGCGCGATGGCCGATCTCGAAGCCGGCCGCCTTTACAGCGGCGATCGCGGCGGCGGCATTCGCGTACTGGTGCCGCCCAGGCAGGCGCGGCAAGGGCAGATCCATCAGCCCGTCCTCGTCCTGGTAGACCATGCGGCCGTTTTCCTCGAAAGCGAGGAAATCCTGGCCGTAGACAAAGGTCGGGCAATCCAACCGCTCGGCCGTCTCAATCAGCACCTGAAGCGCCGTCTCGCTTTCCTGGGCGCCGATCACCACCGGGCAGCCGCGCTTCATGATGCCTGCCTTCTCGGCGGCGATCAGCTCGACGCGGTCGCCGAGATAGGCTTCGTGGTCCATCGAGATCGGCATGATCACCGAAACGGCGGGCCGCTTGATGACATTGGTGGCGTCGAAACGGCCGCCGAGACCGACCTCGATGATGGCCGCCTCCGCCGGATGCTCCGAGAACAGGACGAAGGTGACGGCCGTGAGTATCTCGAAGACGGTGATCTTCTGGCCCTGATTGGCCTCGGCGACGCGCGCGATGGCCTCGGCGAAAACATCGTCATCGACGAGCTTGCCGCCGCCTTCGGCCGCCAGCCGGTAGCGTTCGTGCCAGTTCACCAGATGCGGCGAGGTATGGACGTGGACGAGATGCCCGGCCGCCTCCAGCAGCGCGCGCGAGAAGGCGGCGCAGGAACCCTTGCCGTTGGTGCCGGCGATGTGGATGACCGGCGGCAGCCGGTCCTGCGGATTGCCGAGGCGTTCGAGAAGCCGGGTGACGCGGTCCAGCGAAAGGTCGAAGCCCTTCGGATGCAGCGTCATCAGATGTTCGATTTCGCGTTCGGCGGAAAGCGTTGTCATGGCGAATCCTAACGCCTGACCCGGAGACCGGGAATCGGTCTCGGAACGGTCATATGCAAATAAGAGGCTACAGCAGACAACGCTCGGCGCAAATCGCGGTTCGCGGCGAACGATGTCGCGCCAGGCCGATATCGTGTCAGGCTTGTGGCCGTGACTCGGCGCCGACCACCGCCGGCGGCAGGATCTCCGGCTCCAGCGGCTTGTCGGCCGGCGGCACTTTGAGCAGCATCTTCAAGAGCCGGGAAATGGTCTGGCGCATCTCCAGCCGGGAGACGACCATGTCGACCATGCCGTGCTCCATCAGATATTCCGCGCGCTGGAAACCGTCGGGCAGCTTTTCGCGGATGGTCTGCTCGATGACGCGCGGACCGGCAAATCCGATCAGCGCGCCCGGCTCGGCGATATGGACGTCGCCCAGCATGGCGTAGGAGGCGGTGACGCCGCCGGTGGTGGGGTTGGTCAAAACGACGATATAGGGCAGGCCGGCTTCCTTCAGCCGGTCGACGCCGACCGTGGTGCGCGGCAATTGCATCAGCGAGAGGATGCCTTCCTGCATGCGGGCGCCGCCGGAAGCGGCGAACAGGATCAGCGGCCGCCTGCGCTGCAGCGCGACCTCGAAGGCGTGCACGATGGCTTCGCCGGCAGCCATGCCGAGCGAGCCGCCCATGAAGGCGAAATCCTGCACGGTGACGATGACCGGCAGCCCGTCGATGGTGCCGGCGCCGTTGAGGATCGCATCCTCGAGGCTGGTCTTGGCCTTGGCCTCCTTCAGGCGATCGGTGTAGCGCTTCTCGTCGCGGAACTTCAGCGGGTCCTGGACGACCTTGGGATTTTCCAGCACCTCGTATTTGCCGTCGTCCAAGAAGTATTTCAGCCGCTCCTTGGCCGAGATCTTCATGTGGTGCCCGGAGGCCGGGATGACGAACTGGTTGGACTCGAGGTCCTTGTGGAAGATCATCTCGCCGGTCTCGGGATCCTTGATCCAGAGGTTTTCCGGCATGTCGGTGCGCCGGCCGAGCATCGAATTGATCTTCGGGCGGACGTAATTGGTGATCCAGTTCATGGCTTCGGCTCCCGTCCTGGAAAGGACTTCACGCAATTCCAGGAAAAGTCTGTGGCGATTTTCCGTCCGGAACTGCTTGTAGAGGAATAGTCAGGCTATTCGGCGGCAGCAAGGCGGGCCGAACGGACACCCTGGGCGAGTCCGCTGACCAGCGTGGCGACGGCTTCGGCCGGATCGGCTGTCTTCTCGCCCTTCGGCCCCAGCACATTGGCGATCGCGTTGACGATCGCCGTGCCGACCACGACGCCGTCGGCCGAGGCGCCGATGACGCGCGCCTGCTCGGCGGTCTTGACGCCGAAGCCGACGCAGACCGGCAGCGCGGTGTGGCCCTTGATGCGGGTTACCGCCGTCGAGACCTTGGCGGTATCGGCCAGCGCCGAGCCGGTGATGCCGGTCATCGAGACGTAATAGACAAAGCCGGAGGTGTTTTCGAGCACCTTGGGCAGGCGCTTGTCGTCGGTGGTCGGCGTCGCCAGGCGGATGAAGTTGACGCCGGCTTTCAGCGCCGGAATGCAAAGCTCCTCATCCATTTCCGGCGGCAGGTCGACGACGATCAGGCCGTCGATGCCGCTTGCCTTGGCGTCGGCGAGGAAACGATCGACGCCATAGATGTAGATCGGATTGTAGTAGCCCATCAGCACGATCGGCGTCTCGTCGTCGCCGGCACGGAACTCGGATGCCATCTTCAGCGTCCTGGCCAGCGTCTGGCCGCCCTTCAGCGCCCGAAGACCCGCCGCCTGGATCGCCGGACCGTCGGCCATCGGGTCGGAGAAGGGCATGCCGAGCTCGATGACGTCGCTGCCGGAGACGGGCAGCGCTTTCATGATCGACAGCGAGGTCTCGTAATCGGGGTCGCCGCCCATGATGTAGGTGACCAGAGCCGGACGGCCTTCGGCTTTGAGCTTCGCCATGCGACGGTCGATGCGGGTGGTCATTGTCAAATCTCCATGCCCAGCATCTTCGCCACCGTATGCACGTCCTTGTCGCCGCGACCGGACAGATTGACGATGACGAGCTGGTCCTTGTCCATCTTCGGCACGATCTTCATCGCATGGGCGATGGCATGCGCCGATTCCAGCGCCGGGATGATGCCTTCGACCCGGGTGGTGAGCTGGAAGGCCTCCAGCGCCTCGTCATCGAGGATCGGCTCATACTGGACGCGGCCGGAATCGCGCAGCCAGGAGTGCTCGGGGCCGACGCCGGGATAATCGAGACCGGCCGAGATCGAGTGGCCGTCGAGGATCTGGCCGTCGGAATTCTGCAGCAGGTAGGTGCGGTTGCCGTGCAGCACGCCGGGCTTGCCGGCATTCATCGACGCGCAATGCTCGACGCCGTCGAGGCCGCGCCCGCCCGCTTCGATGCCGATGATGCGGACTTCCTTGTCGTCAAGGAAGGGATGGA
>NZ_RZRX01000233.1:0-10390 GCF_003997405.1 Mesorhizobium sp. M2A.F.Ca.ET.042.01.1.1 | reverse complement strand
CCGCCCCCTTCATGATGGTGCTCTCGGCGACGCTGATCGTCGGCAACATCATCGCCGACATGCTGCTCGTGCTGCTCGATCCCCGCATCCGCCAGTTCGGGGAGCGCTAGATGCTGGCGCGCGATCCCTCCCCGCCGCCGCCGCCGGCCGAAGGCGTGGCCATAGCCGAGCCGGCGCATGGCAACGAAAGCTATATCGCGCTGGTCTGGCGGCGGCTGAAGCGCTCCTGGACCGGCATGGCCGGGCTCTTCCTGGTCGTGCTTCTGCTCGTCATGGCGGTGTTCGCGGATTTCATCGCACCCTCGGATCCGAAGGCGACCGATGTCGCCTTCGCGCCGCCGCAGGTGCCGAGCTTTCATGACAAGGACGGCAAATTCACCTTCCGGCCGAGGATCTATGCGCTGGCCGACTCGGCCGATCTCGATCCGGTTACCTTCCAGCCGATCGTCGGCCCCGACTACGACCACCCGCGCCTGCTCGGCTTCTTCGTCGAGGGCGCGCCCTACAGGCTGTTCGGGCTGATCCCGGCCGACCGGCACTTGTTCGGGTCGATGGACGGCCAGCCGGCGCATTTCCTCGGCACCGACAAGTTCGGCCGCGACGTGCTCTCGCGCGCCATCCACGGCTCGCGCGTCTCGTTGATGATCGCGCTGACGGTGGTCTTCATCATCACCGTTATCGGCACCACCGTCGGCATGGTTTCCGGCTATTTCGGCGGCAAGTTCGATATCTGGATGCAGCGCTTCGTCGAGCTGGTGCTCGCCTTCCCGCAGCTGCCGCTTTATCTCGCGCTGACGACATTGATCCCGGTCACCGCGCCCACCAATGTCTTCCTCGCCTTCGTCATCATCGTCATGTCGGCGCTGGGCTGGGCGCAGATGTCGCGCGAGGTGCGCGGCAAGACGCTGGCGCTGGCGCGGATCGACTATGTGCGCGCCGCCATGGCGGTCGGCGCCACCGACCGGCGCATCATCATCCAGCACATTTTTCCCAATGTGATGAGCCATGTGATCGTCGCGGTGACGATCGCCATCCCGACGGTTGTGCTGCTCGAAGCATTCCTCGGCTTCCTCGGCTTCGCGGTGAAGCCGCCGCTGATCTCCTGGGGGCTGATGCTGCAGGATACGGCGACCTATTCGGTCATCGGCACCTATCCGTGGATACTGTCGCCGGTCGGCTTCGTGCTGGTCACCGTGTTTGCCTTCAACGCGCTGGGCGACGGCCTGCGCGACGCCGTCGATCCTTATTGAGGTGGCCGGGATGACGACGATCGCGCTCGCGGAGAATTTCGCACCGGCCGTCCGGCTCGACCACGCCGCGCGCCATGAACAGCCCATCATCGATGCCCGCAACATCGAGGTCGCCTTCAAGGTCGAGCACGGCACCGTCGAGGCGGTGAAGGACGTCTCGTTCCAGCTCTATCGCGGCGAGACCATCGCCATTGTCGGCGAATCCGGTTCCGGCAAATCGGTGACCGCACGCACGGTCATGGGGTTGCTGTCGCGGCGGGCGACCGTGTCGCCACGCTCGAGCGTCGACTATCTCGGGCAGAACATCCTGAAATTCCCCGAGGCCGCCCGGCGCAAGCTGCGCGGCAATCGCATCTCGATGATCTTCCAGGAACCGATGAGCTCGCTCAACCCGATCTACACAGTCGGCGGCCAGATCGTCGAAGCGATCCGGGTGCATCGCAAGGTGAGCCGCAGGGAGGCCCGGGCGCGGGCGCTCGAGCTTCTCAAGCATGTCCAGATTCCCGAACCGGAAGCGCGGCTCAAGCAGTATCCGCATCAGCTCTCCGGCGGGCAGCGGCAACGCGTGATGATCGCGATGGCCCTGGCCAACGACCCCGATGTGCTGATCGCCGACGAGCCGACCACCGCGCTCGACGTCACGGTGCAGGCGCAGATCCTCAACCTGATCCGCAATCTTCAGAAGGAGCTGAAGATGGCGGTGATCCTGATCACCCACGACCTCACCGTGGTGCGCAAATTCTCCGACTATGTCTATGTCATGCAGCATGGCGAGATGCGCGAGCACAATGTCACCGAGCGGCTCTTCGCCAATCCGCAGCATCCCTACACGCAGCGGCTGCTCGCCTCCGAACCGCATGGCCGGCCGCAGCCGTTGCCGGAGGGGTCCGGCCCAATCCTCGAGGCGAATGGCGTGCGCGTCTGCTTCATGCTGCGCCACGGCACGTTCCTCAAACCCGACTGGCGCGAGCTGGTCGCGGTCGACGATCTCGACCTGAAGCTCTGCCGCCACGAGACGCTGGGGCTGGTCGGCGAATCCGGCTCCGGCAAGACCACCTTCGGCCAGGCGCTACTCAGGCTACAAGACGCCAAGCGCGGCGAGATCCGTTTCGACGGCCAGCCGATCGAGACGCTGTCGCGCGGCGAGATGCGGCCGCTGCGCTCGCGCATGCAGATCGTCTTCCAGGACCCGTTCTCCTCGCTCAACCCGCGCATGACGATCGGCCAGATCATCGAGGAAGGACTGGTCGTCAACAGGCTGGGCGCGACGCGGCGCGAACGGGTCGAGCGGGTGCGCGAGGCGCTGGTCAGCGCCGGCATGCCCGGCAACATACTGTCGCGCTTCCCGCACGAATTCTCCGGCGGCCAGCGGCAGCGCATCGCGATTGCGCGCGCCATTGCGCTGGAACCGGAATTCATCCTGCTCGACGAGCCGACATCGGCGCTCGATCTTTCGGTCCAGGCGCAGATCATCGACCTGCTGCGCAAGCTGCAGGACGAACGCGGCCTCAGCTACCTCTTCATCTCGCACGACCTCAAGGTGGTGCGTGCGCTGTGCCACCGCGTCATCGTCATGCAGCACGGCAGGATCGTCGAACAGGGACCCGTCGACGAGGTCCTTTCCAATCCCAAGACCGCCTACACCGAACGGCTCGTCAGGGCCGCTTTCGAGGTGGCGTAGACAAGGCCGGAGGCTCCAAAAGTGGCAAAGAATCCCAGGATCGCGTTCATCGGCGCCGGCTCGACGGTGTTCATGAAAAACATCGTCGGCGACGTGCTGCAGCGGCCGGCGCTGTCGGGCGCGACGATCGCGCTGATGGACATCAATCCGCAGCGGCTGGAAGAAAGCGCCGTCGTCGTCAACAAGCTGATCGCGACGCTTGGTGTCAAAGCCAAGGCCGAGACCTATTCGGACCAGCGCAAGGCGCTTGCCGGCGCCGACTTCGTCGTCGTCGCCTTTCAGATCGGCGGCTATGAGCCCTGCACCGTCACCGATTTCGAGGTGCCGAAGAAATACGGCCTGCGCCAGACCATAGCAGACACGCTCGGCGTCGGCGGCATCATGCGGGGCCTGAGGACCGTGCCGCATCTGTGGAAGATCTGCGAGGACATGCTTGCCGTCTGCCCCGAGGCGATCATGCTGCAATATGTCAACCCGATGGCGATCAACACCTGGGCGATCGCCGAGAAATATCCGACGATCAAGCAGGTCGGGCTCTGCCACTCGGTGCAGGGCACGGCAATGGAATTGGCGCACGATCTCGACCTTCCGTATGACGAGATTCGCTACCGCTCGGCCGGCATCAACCACATGGCGTTCTATCTCAAATTCGAGCATCGCCAGCCGGACGGCTCCTATCGCGACCTTTATCCCGACCTCGTGCGCGCCTATCGCGAGGGCCGCGCGCCGAAGCCCGGCTGGAACCCGCGCTGCCCGAACAAGGTGCGCTACGAGATGTTGACACGGCTCGGCTATTTCGTCACCGAGAGCTCGGAGCATTTCGCCGAATACACGCCCTATTTCATCAAGGAGGGGCGCGGCGACCTGATCGAGAAATACGGCATTCCGCTCGACGAATATCCAAAACGCTGCATCGAGCAGATCGAGCGCTGGAAAGGACAGGCTGAAGCCTACCGCTCGGCCGAGCGGATCGAGGTCGAGCAGTCCAGGGAATATGCCTCCTCGATTATGAACTCGGTGTGGACTGGCGAGCCGTCGGTGATCTACGGCAATGTCCGCAACAATGGCTGCATCACCTCGCTGCCTTTCGACTGCGCGGCGGAAGTGCCGTGCCTGGTCGACGCCTCCGGCATCCAGCCGACCTATATCGGCGACCTGCCGCCGCAGCTGACCGCGCTGATCCGCACCAACATCAATGTGCAGGAGCTGACGGTTCGGGCGCTGATCAACGAGAGCCGCGAGCACATCTACCACGCGGCGATGATGGACCCGCACACGGCGGCCGAGCTCGACCTCGACCAGATCTGGTCGCTGGTCGACGACCTGCTTGCCGCGCATGGCGACTGGCTGCCGGCCTGGGCGCGCGGCGGACGAAAGAGCGCGGCCGCCTGAAGCTGGGTTACGCGCCGGTCTTCTCGCGCGCCACGGCCTGCCAGCCGATGTCGTGCCGGTAAAAGCCCTGCGGCCAGTCGATGTGCTCGATCGCCGCATAGGCCTTGGCCTGCGCCTCGCCGACGGTCTTGCCGAGCGCGGTTACGTTGAGCACGCGGCCGCCATTGGCGACCAGCGCGCCGCCATTGATGGCGGTGCCGGCGTGGAAAATCTGGGCGCCATCACGCTCGGCCTCGTCGAGGCCACGGATGACCGAACCCTTTTCCGGCGTGCCGGGATAGCCCCTCGCGGCCATCACCACGGTCAGCGCCGTCTCGTCGCTCCAGCGGATCGACATATGCGCGAGCTGGCCGTCGACGGCGGCGTTGAGGAGGACGAGCAGGTCGTCCTTCAGCCGCATCATCAGCACCTGGCATTCAGGATCGCCGAAGCGGGTGTTGTACTCGATCAGCTTCGGGCCGCTCTCGGTGATCATCAGGCCGGCGAAGAGGATTCCGGCGAAGGGCGCGCCGAGATTGGCCATGCCGCGCATGGTCGGCTCGACGATCTCGCGCATGGTGCGCTCGGTCATTTCCGGCTTCATCACCGGCGCCGGCGAATAGGCGCCCATGCCGCCGGTGTTCGGCCCGGTATCGCCGTCGCCGACGCGCTTGTGGTCCTGCGCGGTGCCGAAGGGCAGGGCCGTGGCGCCGTCGCAAAGGCAGAAGAAGCTCGCCTCCTCCCCGGTCAGATATTCCTCGACCACGACCTCGGCGCCGGCGGCGCCGAATGCGCCCTCGAAACAGGCCTCCAGCGCGGCGTTCGCCTCCTCCAGCGTCATGGCGATGGTGACACCCTTGCCGGCGGCGAGGCCGTCGGCCTTGATGACGATTGGCGCGCCAGTCTTCTCGACATAGGCCTTGGCCGAGCTGAGATCGCTGAAGCGGCCATAGGCGGCGGTCGGAATGTCGAACTTGGCGCAAAGGTCCTTGGTGAAGCCCTTCGAGCCCTCGAGCCTTGCCGCCGCCTTGGACGGGCCGAAGACGCGAATGCCCCAGGCGCGCAGATCATCGGCGATGCCGGCGACCAGCGGACCTTCCGGGCCGACCACGACGAGGTCGATCTTCTTTTCCTGGCAGAAGGCGGCGACGGTGGAATGGTCGGCGACGTCGAGCTTCACCAGTTCGGCGACACGGCCGATGCCGGGATTGCCGGGCGCGGCATAAAGCTTCGTCAGCAGCGGCGAGGCAGAGATCTTCCAGGCGAGCGCATGTTCGCGGCCACCCGAGCCGAGAAGAAGAACGTTCATGGCCACCTCTTGCTGATCGTCTCCCCGAACCCGCTATTGGTCCGCAGGCGGCGGGTCAAGCCGTCTTGGCATTTTGGCGGCAATTGCGCACGGGAAAGCAGGGCAAACGCCGGGGACTGTCGAAGCCGCCCCGTGGATGACGAGGCAGGGCCGCTCAGCTCTGATAGATAACGGGGAACCAGTCCTCGCGCAGCTTCTGGCCCGGCTTCATGTCGTGGCCGGGATAGGGCGGCGAGGTGCGGCCGGGGCGCTCGACATAATGCGCGTCGTCGCCGACCCAGCGCAGCGACAGCGCGCGGCGCCGCGCCGAGGTCATGTTGCCGCGCGCGCCATGGGCGGTGCGGAAATCGAACAGGATGGCGTCGCCCGGCTCCATCTCCCATTCGAGCACCTTCATCGACGGGTCGTTGTCGGGATCGGGCACCGGCAAATAGTCGCCCTCGCCGGCATAGAAATTTGCGTCGTTCAGCCAGCGCACCGGCAGCACCATCTTTTCCCATTTATGCGAGCCGGCGATCAGCCGCAGCGTCGCTTCCTTCACCGGGTCGATCGGGATCCAGAAGCTCACCGTCTGGCTGCCGTCGACGAAGTAATAGGGAATGTCCTGGTGCCAGGGCGTCGGCTTCTGCGTGCCGGGCTCCTTGACCAGGACGTGGTCGTGGAAGAACTGGGCGTTGCGCGACTGCATGACGGCGGCCGCGAGCTCGGCGGCTGGCGATTCCTTGACGATCCTGACGAATTCCGGGATGCGCTCCCAGTTGCAGTAATCGTCGAAGAAGCTGCCCTTGCCGCCGGCGATGTCGGAGGCCGTGGCGCTGCGGTTCTGGATATTGCGCTCGATGCCGTCGGCGATGAGGTCGACCCAGTCCTTGAAGGCGCCGCGGATGCAGATCGCGCCGTCACGCTGGTAGTCGGCAATCGTCGCGGCGTCGATCTTCGGGCTGGCCATCGTGCTCTCCTGCTTGTCGATGACCGACTATCGCAAGAGCCCCACATTACGTAAAATAATAACTTGTCATCCTACTTATAGTTTTGACCTATGAAGTTCACACTCACGCAGTTGCGCTATGTCGTCGCCGTCGCCCGCCATGGCAGCGTCACCATGGCGGCCCAGGCGCTGAACGTGTCGCAGCCTTCGATCTCGGTGGCGATCGACCATGTCGAGGACGCGCTCGGCCAGAAGCTCTTCGTGCGCCAGCGCGGCAGCGGCGTTGCGCTGACATCCTTCGGCCGCAGGGCCGTCGCCAAGGCAAGGCAGGTGTTGGGCGAGGCGGACGAGCTGGCGGCGCTCGGATCGCGCGACGCCGATATCGGCGGCGAGCTGGTGCTCGGCTGCTTCGAGGACCTGGCGCCCTATTTCGCGCCGGCGCTGATGCGCGCCTTCGCAGAACGCTGCCCGGCCGTCACCGTCGTCATCGGCGACGAGACATTCGAGACGCTGGGGCGGCGCCTGGCCGACAGCGCCGTCGACCTCGGCCTCACCTATGATCTCGGCCTTCCAGGCCATTTCAAGCGCATTCTCCTGCATGAATTGCGGCCGCACGCGCTTCTGCCGGCCGGCCACGTGCTGGCGGACAAGCATGCCGTCAGCCTGGCCGAGCTTGCGCAGCATCCGCTGATCACCACCGACCAGCCGCATAGCTGGCAGCATATGCTGGACCTTTTCCTCAGCCGCGGCCTGTCGCCGATCGCCAGGACAACGACCAGCTCGTTCGAATTGCAGCGCTCCATGGTGGCCAACGGCTTCGGCGTCGCCGTCAGCTATACCAGGCCCCATGGCGACCGCAGCTATGACGGGCTGCCGCTGGTCTTAAAGCCGCTCTCAGATCCGCTGCCGATGCAGCGCATCATCCTGACGCATGACACACGCCAGCGCCTGTCGAAGGCGGCCACGGCCTTCATCGAGGTCGCCAAGGCATGGTTTGCCGGTCACGATGTTTTCACCGCCTGAGTTTTCGGCGCTTGAGCGACACCACGGCCGCTTGACGGCGCTGCCTGCTGCTGCCACTCCAGCGTGATGGAAACCGTCCAGTCGAAAGCGATCCAGGGCCGCGTCGCCGACGCGCCGAGCGGCCATTGGGTCTACCGGGTGCTGCCGCGCTGGCTGTGGCCTTACGCGCAGCTTGCGCGCTGGGACCGGCCGATCGGCTGGCAACTCCTTTTATGGCCCTGCTGGTGGTCGGCAGCGCTTGCCGCGGGCGCCTATCCGCGCCCGACCGACCCGCTGCTGACGCTGCTTCCAGCGCCCTGGTACTTGCTTTTGTTCTTCATCGGCGCGGTCGCAATGCGCGGCGCCGGCTGCACCTATAACGACCTCGCCGACGAGGACATCGACAACCAGGTCGAGCGCACCCGCTCGCGGCCGCTGCCAGCCGGCAAGGTGACGCGCCGCCAGGCCTGGATATTCGTCATCATCCAGGCGCTGGTGGGCTTGGCGGTGCTGCTGCAGTTCAACAGCTTCGCCATTCCGCTCGGCATCGCCTCGCTCGTGATCGTCGCGGTCTATCCGTTCATGAAGCGCATCACCAACTGGCCGCAATTCGTGCTGGGGCTCGCCTTCTCCTGGGGCGCGCTGATGGGTTGGGCGGCCGAGTTCGGCGACATCGATGACCCGGCGATCATGCTCTATATCGGCTCGATCCTGTGGGTGATCGGCTACGACACGATCTACGCGCATCAGGACAAGGAAGACGACGCCATCGTCGGCGTGCGCTCGACGGCGCGGCTCTTCGGCGACAACACCAAGATGTGGCTTAGCGGGCTCTATGGCGGCGCGCTGATCTGCTTCGCCATCGCCTTCGCCTCGGCGCAGGTGCCGATCGTGGCGCTGGCGGGACTGATCGCCGCCGGCGCGCATATGGGGCGCCAGATCATCCGGCTCGACATCAACAATCCGGACCAGTGCCTGAAGCTGTTCAAGTCGAACAACCAGGTCGGCTGGCTGATCTTCCTGGGGCTGATCGGCGGTTCGGTTTGGATATGGCTAAAGCCGATGGTGTAGCGGGGCTCCCCCTTCTCCCCTTGTGGGAGAAGGTGTCGCCGAAGGCGACGGATGAGGGGTGTTCCAGGGACAGCCAGCGTCTCACTCCGCTGGAACACCCCTCATCCGTCTCGGCGCTGCGCGCCGATCCACCTTCTCCCACAAGGGAGAAGGAAAAATCGCTGCTACTCCCTTGCAATGATCTCCTGGCCGTCGATGACGAGCCTCAGGCCCAGATTGCCGGCCTTGCGGCGGGCGAGGAAGCGCGGGCGGCGCGTGGTGGAGACGCGGCCCTTGCGGCGCTCCTGCGGCGGCAGCGCCTTGATGGCGGCGCCGAGCGATTCTTCCAGCGTACGGGCGATGCCGTCGGCCTCGATCAGCAGCATCGGCAGGCGATAGGCATCGGCCCAGGCGCGCCAGTCGGCGGCGACATCCTCGAGATCGTCGGCGACCAGCAGCGGCACCGACAGCATCGGATCATTGTGCAGGAGCTCGAGCGTCACGGTGACGTTGCCGTCCGGATCCTCCATGGCGCGGGCGGCCACGCCGCGGAACGCCTTGGCGGGCAGCGCGATGATCGCCGGCAAGCCGCTCATCTCCAGCATGCGGCGGATGACGGCGCCACGCTGGTCGATGGTGAAGGTCACATCGCCATAGTCGTCGCGGGTGGCATAGCTCACCATCTGCGGCAGGCGAAACGGGTCGAGACGCATGTTGCGCCCGGCCCAGACTGGCTTCAGTCCAGTGTTCATCGATGTCTTCCCTGTTACTCCTGAGGGCCGTTTTCCGGTTCTCTCAGGGCCGGTTTTTCCGGCCTCGTTATGGGAAGAAATGTTAGCGCTGGCTTCTTACCGGCGCGCTTAAGAAAGTCGGTTAAATTTTGCTGATCGGAGCCGATGGTTATCGGAATGCGACCGCCCACCAGATATGGGAAGGATCAGATAACCTTACCGGGATTCATGATGCCTGCGGGATCGAAGGCGGCCTTCACCCGGCGCATCAGGTCGATGGCCATCGGCGGCGCCGTGGCGATGAGCTCGTCGCGCTTCAACTGACCTATGCCGTGCTCGGCCGAGATCGAGCCGTGGAAGGAGCGCACGACATCATGCACGGCCTTGTTCATCGGGTGGTAGAGCTCGAGGAACGGCTCGTCCTGCCAGTCCACGGGCCGCGAGATGTTGTAGTGAAGATTGCCGTCGCCCATATGGCCGAAGCAGACCACGCGCGCGCCGGGGCAGACGCCTTCCACCACGCCGGCCGCCTTATCTATGAAGTCGGGGATCGAGGCGATCGGCACGGAGATGTCGTGCTTGATCGAGGCGCCCTCGGGCTTCTGGCATTCGGGCAGCGTCTCGCGGAAATTCCAGAAGGCGTCGCCCTGGGCCAGGCTTGCCGACACCACCGCGTCGCCGACGATGCCTTGCTCAAGGCCGGCTGACAGGACCTCCTCGATCAGCGCCTTGCCGTCCTCCTCGGAGCGTCCGGACGAGATCTGCATCAGCACATACCAGGGCCAGTCGTCGGCCAGAGGCCGCGTGATGCCTTGCCCGTGCTTCAGCGTGAAATCGTAAGGCCTTCTGGCGATCAGCTCGAAAGCGGTGAGCGAAGCGCCGGCCCTGTCCATCGCCAGGGTGAACAGCGACAACGCGTCGTGTGGGGATGACGGCAGCCCGGCAAAGGCGACCTCCCTGCCCTTCGGCTTCGGGAACAGCTTCAGCACCGCGGCGGTGATGACGCCGAGCGTGCCTTCGGCGCCAACGAAGAGGTTCTTCAGGTCGTAGCCGGTGTTGTCCTTCTTC
>NZ_RZRX01000232.1:0-10412 GCF_003997405.1 Mesorhizobium sp. M2A.F.Ca.ET.042.01.1.1 | reverse complement strand
GTCCTGGACGGCGGCTGTGTCCGTCACGTCCAGGTCCTCGACCTCGCCGAAAGCGGCGTGCGGGCCCCCATCCTTGGAGGTCGCGGCAATGACGACCTCAGGGCCGCAGATATTGCGCAATGCGTCGCCGACATAGGGGCCGACGAAACCGTTGGCGCCGGTCATCAAAACGCGCATGCCGGCCTCACGAAGCATGAAGCATTGTCCGGATGCGGATGCGTGGCGGAACGCGGCGTCACAATGGCTGCCCTTTCAACGCCCGGTGGCTGCGTGGCGCGCAAGATCGGCGTCCACCATCTCGCGGATCATCTCTTCCAGGGAGATCGTCGCTTCCCATCCGAGCTTCGTCTTTGCCTTGGCCGGATTGCCGAGCAGGATTTCGACTTCCGCCGGCCTGAACAGGTCTGGATCGATGACAAGATAGTCATCCATCTTCAGCCCGACATGCTCGAAGGCGATCCTGCACATGTCGCGCACCGTCGTCGTCCTGCCGGTGGCGACCACATAGTCGTCAGGCTCTCCCTGCTGCAGCATCAGCCACATGGCGCGGACATAATCCCTGGAATGGCCCCAGTCGCGCCTGGCGTCGATGTTGCCCAAGCGCAGCTCGCTCGCCAGCCCCATCTTGATGCGCGCGACGGAGTCCGTGACTTTGCGTGTCACGAATTCGATGCCGCGAAGCGGCGATTCGTGATTGAACAGGATGCCGCTCGAGGCATGCAGGCCGAAGCTCTCGCGATAATTGACGGTGATCCAATGGCCGTAGGCCTTGGCCACCGCATAGGGCGAGCGGGGATGGAAAGGCGTGGTCTCCGACTGCATCGGCTCCTGGATAAGGCCGTACATCTCCGACGACGAAGCCTGATAGAAACGCGCCCCGGGCACTTCTAGACGCAGCGCCTCCAGCACATTGGTGACGCCGAGGCCGGTGACGTTGCTCGTCAGGATAGGCTGCTGCCATGACGATTTGACGAAAGACTGCGCGGCAAGGTTGTAGACCTCGTCAGGCCTTACGTCGCGCATGGTTCGGGTCAGGCCCGACAGATCCGTGATGTCGCCATCCACGATCCGCACGTCGTCCTCGATGCCCAGCCATTTCAGCCGCATCGTGTTGACGTCGGCCGTGCTCGACCGTCGCGCCAATCCGTGGACCTCGTAGCCCTTCGAAAGCAGGAGCTGCGCCAGATAGGCGCCGTCCTGCCCGGTGATCCCGGTTATCAATGCTGTCTTCGTCATCAATGGTCTCGGTGATCGAGCGAGATGCGGGGCGGATGTCCCCATCATTGCTGAATTGCCCGCGCTCCAAACCAGCGGCAACCGCCGGCACCGCTGTCATTATACGGCCTCGGTCTTATCCGCCAGTGTGGCGACCCGCGCCCGTTCCAGCGCCATTGCCACGATTTCGCTTGCCCTTTCGTGGCTGGCGGCCTCGGCATAGCAGCGAAATTCGGGAGCGTTGCCGGAGGGTCGCAGATGGATGATCTCTCCGCTGGTCATTCGCGCTCTCAGACCGTCGGTCTCATCTACATCCGCCACCATGCCGAAGGGCGCCAGGAACCGCTGCAACGCGTCCCGGTCGGCGAGCTTGCGCATCAAGCCGCGCGATGTCTCGACCGGGAAGTTCTCGAGCCGCTCGCTGGCGCAGACCGGAAGATTCCAGCTTTCACGCAGGTTGGACAGCGATTTCCCCGTCGATGCCACCGTGCCCAGCACCGCCAGGATGGGAGAGAATGAATCCCGCGTCGGCAGTGCTGACAATATTTTGCCATTCACCAGGCAGTCGGATCCCAGCAGAACTCCGCCATTGGCTTCGAAGCCGACGACGATGCCGCCTGCCTGCCGCGCGGCGTCCATTCCCTCGATGACGAAAGGCGACCCGACCTTCGTTCTCCTGACGCTGAACCCGAACGCTTCGGCTATGCCCGAGTTGGAGGTGACCGGCGTCACCACGACATCGGCCTTGAGGAAGAGCGCCGTGGCCAGCCCGATCAGGTCACCGCGGAACAATTCGCCGTTTTCGTCGATGACAAGAGGGCGGTCGGCATCGGCATCGGCCGAGACCACCGCGTCGAATTTGAACTCGCGCACCCAGTCCCGCAACATCGCCAGCGTTTCCTGGCTGACCGCCTCGGTATCGACAGGCACGAACGTATCTGTTTTGCCCACGACGATCACATCGGCGCCGAAGGATCGCAGGACCTCGACCAGCAGCTCCGCCGCAACGGTGCTGTGCTGGTAGACGCCGAGCCTCATTCCGGAAAGGGCGCCAGGGGGCAGGATGCCGCCGACACGGTCTCGAAAGGCCGCGAGCGCCTGTTCATGGCCGGCTTGCCAGTCCGCATAGGTCGGCGGCCAAGGGTATTGATCCGACAGCTCTGCGACATGAGCGGTGATCGCGGCCTCATCCGCCTTGTCGATCTCGCCCTTCGGTCCATAGAACTTGATGCCGTTGCGGTCGGCGGGGATATGCGAGCCGGTCACCATCAGCGCCGCGGCGCCCTGCCGGCGGGCGTAAAAGGCAAGCGCCGGTGTGGGGATCGGACCGCAATCGACCGGCCGGAAGCCGGCCGCGGCCAGCGCCGCCATGCAGTCCCGCGCGATTGCCGGGCTGCTGTCGCGCAAGTCCCGCCCCACGAAGACCTTGCCTTGCTGAAATCCAGTCGACCGCAGGCGCCGGGCGAAGCCCTCAGTGTAAAGTCCGCTTGGCCTTCCGACCAATTCGGAAGCCAAACCCCGAACGCCGCTTGACCCGAATTTCATCAGCCCGCTTTTGCTGTTGGAAGATCACCGCTATTTGTTGGAGTGAGCCGGGCCCGGCTGTCAACATCAAAAAAACCTCGAAACCCGCGTCCTTTCTAATGTCCCCACACCGCCAGTTCGTTGCCGGCCGGATCGGTGAAGTGGAACCGTCTGCCGCCGGGGAAGGAAAAGATCGGCTTGACGATGGTCCCCCCGGCGCTCTCGACTGCGTCCAGCGTTTCCTCGAGGTTCTCGGAGTAGAGCACGGGCAGCGGTTTGGCCGGCGCTTCCCCGGCATCGGCCTGGAAACCGCCGTCGAGCCCTTCGGCGAAGGCGGAATAGGTCGGCCCGTAATCGATGAATGACCATGAAAAGGCGGCGCTGTAGAAGGATTTGACGCTGTCCAGCGTGCCGCCGGTTGCCGGCAGCTCCAGATAGTCGAGTTTTCCGTTGAGTTTCATCACGCTACTCCACTATGTTCCTGTTATGTTCTATAACGCGCCATACCCTCCGGCAAGTCTTTTTGCCGCAGCTTTTGCTTAATCGATTGTAGTGCCTGGGAGCGCTGGTCGGTGCCTTGCCTTTCGCACTGCAGCATCCTATCGCTCGGATCGGGGAGGCGGGGAACCGGGCCATGGTCCGGCTGTTTCTATCTTCCACGAACTGGAGGGCAAGCATGACCAAGTGGGTTTACACCTTCGGCGACGGCGCCGCCGAAGGCCGTGCCGGCGACCGCAATCTTCTCGGCGGCAAGGGTGCCAATCTGGCCGAGATGTGCAGCCTCGGCCTGCCCGTGCCGCCCGGTTTCACCATCACCACGGAAGTCTGCAACGCCTATTACGCCAACGGCCGGGCCTATCCCGATGGGCTCGAGGCGGATGTCGTCGCCGCTCTCGACCATATCGGCCGCATCACCGGCCGCCGGTTCGGCGATCCGTCGAAGCTGCTTCTGGTCTCCGTCCGCTCCGGCGCCCGAGCGTCGATGCCCGGCATGATGGACACGGTGCTCAATCTCGGCCTCAACGACGAGACGGTCGAAGCTTTGGCCGCCGATTCCGACGATGCGCGCTTCGCCTATGACAGCTACCGCCGCTTCATCCAGATGTATTCGGACGTCGTCATGGGCCTCGACCACGAAGTGTTCGAGGAAATCCTCGAGGACCAGAAGGCGAGCCTCGGCCACGAGCTCGACACCGAGCTGACGGCCGCGGAATGGCAGGGCGTCATTTCGCTCTACAAGGCCAAGGTCGAGGAAGAGCTTGGCAAGCCGTTCCCGCAGGACCCGCACGAGCAGCTCTGGGGCGCGATCGGCGCTGTGTTCTCGAGTTGGATGAACAGCCGCGCCATCACCTATCGCCGCCTGCACGACATCCCGGAAAGCTGGGGCACGGCGGTCAACGTCCAGGCCATGGTGTTCGGCAATATGGGCGACACCTCCGCGACCGGCGTCGCCTTCACCCGCAATCCCTCGACCGGCGACAGGCAGCTTTATGGCGAGTTCCTGGTCAATGCCCAGGGCGAGGACGTGGTGGCCGGCATTCGCACGCCGCAGAACATCACCGAGGCGGCGCGTATCGCCGCTGGCTCCGACAAGCCGTCGCTTCAGAAGCTGATGCCCGACGCCTTCCAGGCCTTCGTCGACATTTCCGACCGGCTGGAAAAGCATTACCGCGACATGCAGGACCTCGAATTCACCATCGAGCGCGGCAAGTTGTGGATGCTGCAGACCCGCTCCGGCAAGCGCACCGCCAAGGCGGCGCTGAAGATCGCCGTCGAGATGGCGAGGGACGGCCTGATCACCAAGGAGGAGGCGGTCGCCCGCATCGATCCGGCATCGCTCGACCAGCTCCTGCACCCGACCATCGATCCTAAGGCGGCGCGTGATGTCATCGGCATGGGCCTGCCGGCCTCGCCCGGCGCCGCCACGGGCGAGATCGTCTTCTCGTCCGCCGACGCCGAGGACGCCAGGGCTCAGGGACGCAAGGCGATCCTGGTGCGCATCGAGACCAGCCCGGAGGACATTCACGGCATGCATGCCGCCGAAGGCATCCTGACCACGCGTGGCGGCATGACCAGTCACGCCGCGGTGGTGGCGCGCGGCATGGGCAAGCCCTGCGTGTCGGGCGCTGGCTCGCTGCGCGTCGACTACAAGGCCGCCACGCTGGTCTCGATGGGCCAGACCTTCCGCAAGGGCGACGTCATAACCATCGATGGCGGCAACGGACAGGTGCTGAAGGGCGCGGTCGCCATGCTGCAGCCGGAGCTTTCCGGCGATTTCGCCGCCATCATGGAATGGGCTGACGCCCAGCGCCGCATGAAAGTGCGTACCAATGCCGAAACGCCGCTCGACGCGCGCATGGCGCGCTCCTTCGGCGCCGAGGGCATCGGGCTTTGCCGCACCGAGCACATGTTCTTCGACGGCGACCGCATCGTCGCCATGCGCGAGATGATCCTGGCCGATACCGAGAAGGACAGGCGCTCAGCACTCGATAAGCTGCTGCCGATGCAGCGCTCGGACTTCCTCGAGCTGTTCGAGATCATGGCCGGCCTGCCGGTGACGATCCGCCTGCTCGACCCGCCGCTGCATGAATTCCTGCCCAAGACCGAGGCCGAGCTTGCCGAGGTGGCGAGCGCCATGAATGTCTCGGCCGACAAGCTGCGGCAACGCACCGAGGCGTTGCACGAGTTCAATCCGATGCTCGGCCATCGCGGCTGCCGGCTCGCCGTCTCCTATCCGGAGATCGCCGAGATGCAGGCGCGCGCCATCTTCGAGGCGGCGGTCGAGGCCGGACGCAAGGCCGGCGCGCTGGTGGTGCCGGAAATCATGGTGCCGCTGGTGGGACTGGTGAAGGAGCTGGAATACGTCAAGGCGCGCATCGACGCGGTAGCGCAAAGCGTCATGCAGGAGACCGGCACCAAGATCGATTATCTCACCGGCACGATGATCGAGCTGCCGCGCGCGGCGATCCGCGCCCATGTCATTGCCGAAGCCGCCGAATTCTTTTCCTTCGGCACCAATGACCTCACCCAGACGACCTTCGGCATCTCGCGTGACGACGCGGCGTCCTTCCTTGAAACCTACCGGCAAAAGGGCATCATCGAGCAGGATCCGTTCGTGTCGCTCGATGTCGATGGCGTCGGCGAACTGGTGCGGATCGCTGCTGAAAAGGGCAAGGCGACCCGGCCCGGCATCAAGCTCGGCATCTGCGGCGAGCATGGTGGCGATCCGGCTTCGATCCGCTTCTGCGAGGAGGTCGGGCTCGACTATGTATCGTGCTCGCCCTACCGCGTGCCGATCGCCAGGCTGGCGGCCGCGCAGGCGGCCGTGGCGGCGGCGAAAGGCGCCGCCAGACGCGCCTGAGGGGGCGTTCCGGGGAGCGGCACCCCAAGGGTCCTTACGGTTTTGTATGGAATGTCACGCGAACGTGCGCGTGACGGCCCTGAATCTCGACATCGTTTCGAGGGAGTTTCCAACACCGAACTTTTTGGTGTCAGAAACCCATGTTGCAGATTGCTCCCACTGCTTTCCGGTCGATCCTTGTCCTGCAGACCAAATTCATCGGCGACATCGTGCTTGCCTCGGCGCTGGCGAACAACCTGCAGCTCGCATATCCGGGCGTCAGGATCGTGTTTCTCTGCGAAACGCATTTGGCCAGCTTCCTGACGGCTCAAGGCATTGCCGCCGAGGCTATCTCCCTCAGCCGCGCCAGGATGCGTGGCTCGCCGTTCGAGCGGGGACGCGAGCTCTTCCGCGTGGTGCGGGAATTGCGGCGGCATCGCTTCGACATGACCATCGACATCACCGACTCGAAAACCTCGCGTCTTATTTCCGGGCTGGTCAATGCTCCGGTCCGGGTCGGCTATTCTCCGACGGAGCGGCCTCTGCGCTGGCATGAACGCCAGCCTGCCACTGTCAGGATGAAGCCCTTCGGATTTGGCAAGAAGCACTTTCTCTACCGCTATCTGTCTCCGTTGGAGGCGCTCGGCGTAGACCTGCGCGTCAAGGCCCCGGCCATTCGACCGCTGCCATTCGAGACGACCCGCGTCCTGGCTTTGCTGGCCCGGCACCACATCCTCCCAAACGCCTTTGTCGCGGTTCATGCCGGGGCAAGTTTCGCCGGGCGCCGCTGGCAGCCGGAGCGCTTTGCCGAGGCAATCGACAGGATTGCCGGCGAGACAGGCTTGCGCGTCGTCCTGGTCGGCGGCCCGGACGAAAACGAGGCGACCGACAGGATTGTGGCCGCGGCGAAGACGCCTGTCGTCAATCTGGCGGGCGCGCTGCGGCTGGAAACCCTGCTTGCGCTGCTCAGGCAGGCGCGGCTGTTTCTCGGCAACGAAAGCGGGCCGATGCATATGGCGGCCGCGGCCGGCACGCCGGTTGTCGGCCTGTTCGGCCTGACCAATCCGGTCCGCTGGGCGCCGATCGGCGTGCCCAGCATCTCGTTGCGGCCATCCATGCCCTGCGACTGCGTCGGCGGCGACCTGTGCCGCCGGACCGATCCAAGCAAGGCCTGCTGCGTCTGGCGCCTGGAGGTCGATCCGGTGGTCGAGGCCACGCTGGAACTTCTGGCACGGACGGAGATACCCCTGGAGGCCGCCGTCTTACATCCGCGGGAAAGCCGCCCGTCGGCCGCGTCGCCTCTTGGAGCAATTCCAGGAGAGATCTGAAACGTCGCGCTCGGCGCATTCGCCTTTCCGTGAGACGGGAAGCCCTTTTCGGCGCGTGAGTCGCTCTGGTCCACAATGTTGCAGTCTTGTATATGAGAGCCACGTGAAACACGCGCATGGCGGCTCCACATGTCGACGTCTCAGCCCAGCTTCGTGGACTCCGATCCGTCCGGCCCCCGGACACGGACGTCGCAGCGTCGCTCCGGCCCTATCCGGTCGATCCTGATCCTGCAAACGAAGTATATTGGCGATCTCGTTCTTTCTTCCGCGCTGGCGAAGAATCTGAGGCTCGAATACCCCGGCGCCCGCATCGTCTTCCTCTGCGACTCCCGCTTCGCCGGGTTCCTCACGGCCAACGATATCGCCTCGGAGGTTGTGACCTTCCGCCGTTCCCATATGCGCGGCACGCCGCTGCGACGCGCGCAGGAACTCATTGTCACGCTCTTTAGGCTGGGCCGCTACCGTTTCGACATGGCCATCGACATCACCGATACGCGGACGTCGCGGTTCATCTTAGGGCTGGTTGGTGCGCGGGTTCGCGTGGGGTATCAGGCGGGCAAGAGTCCCTTGCCTTGGCTCGACCTCCAATCCGCCAATGTCAAGGCGAAGCCGTTCGGCTACGGCGAGCGGCACTTTCTCTATCGATATCTTTCGCCGCTGGAGGCGCTCGGCATAGACCTGCACCAGCGGGTTCCCGCCATCGAGCCGTCATCGTCTCAGACGGCGAAAGCCTTGGCGCTGCTGGACAAGTTCCACCTTCGGCAGAGCGCCTTCGTCGCGGTGCATGCCGGGGCGAGCTTCCCCGGACGCCGCTGGCAGCCCGAGCGCTTTGCCGCCGCAATCGACCGGATATCGGCCGAAACCGGTCTCAGTGTTGTTCTGGTCGGCAGTCCGGATGAGCGCGAGGCAGCCGAAAAGATATTGGCGACTGCGACGACGCCGATCGTCAATCTGGTCGGAGCCCTCCCGCTCGAAACGTTGCCGGCGCTGCTCCAGCAGGCGCGGCTGTTTCTGGGCAACGACAGCGGCCCCATGCACATGGCGGCTGCGGCCGGCACTCCCGTCGTCGGCCTGTTCGGCCTGCAGAGCCCGGTCAACTGGGGACCGGTCGGCGTGCAGACCATCGCGGTGCGCCCGCCCATGCCCTGCGACTGCGTCGGCGGGGACATGTGCGAACGGCCTGACCCCAACAAGGCGTGCTGCGTGTGGCGCTTGGAGGTCGATACGGTTGCCGATGCCGTGCTCCAGCTGCTGGCGCGGACGGAGGTGGGCTTGGAAGCCGCGGTGTAAGGCGAAAGCAAATTTTCGCGACTGCCGCTTCTGGCGCTGTTTGTCGTCCCGATTTTTGCCTAGATGCCGGTTTTGTTGAGGCAAAGTTTGTTGGCGGCACGACGATAGCCGTGCGCGCCGGGTTGGAATGGATGATGGGTCTGCTTCGAAATTCTCTTTGCGTGCTTGCGCTGTCGCTCTTGGCGGCGTCGGCCGGCAATGCCGCGACGCTTCTCGAGCCGACGCTGCATCTGAAGACCCAAGCCTCGGAAGGGGGTGGGCGAGTCGCCCTGACGCTCGACGCTTGCGGAGGAAAGACCGACACAAGAATACTTTCGGCTCTTGTCGACAATCGCATACCGGCGACCATCTTCGTTACGGGCATCTGGCTCAAGCACAATGCCGCGGCCGTCGAGATCATGCGAGCGCATCCTGATCTGTTCGAGCTGGAAAACCATGGCGGCCGCCACATTCCCGCGGTCGATACGCCGCGGAAGATTTACGGCATAAGCAGCGCCGGCAGCCCGGACGCCGTGCAGGCCGAGGTTGAATCCGGCGCCGCGGCGCTCGCCAGCGCGGGCGGACCGGCGCCCAAATGGTTTCGCGGCGCCACCGCGGAATACAGCCCATCGGCGATCGCCATGATCCGCAAGCTGGGCTTCAAGATCGCCGGCTTCTCGGTCAATGGCGACGGCGGCTCGCTGCTCGGCGCCAAGGAAACGGCACGCCGCATCGGCGCCGCCAAGGACGGCGACGTCATCATCGCCCACATCAACCAGCCGACGCATGCGGCCGGCGAGGGCGTGGTTCAGGGGCTGCTCGCCTTGAAGCAGAAAGGCATGACCTTCGTGCGCCTGGACGATGCCGACGGTATAGGCAACGACGGCACCACCGATTGAGCGTGCGGTGCGGCGGCTGAATTTGGCAGCCACATCCTTCCGAGATTGACGTGAACGCCCATCCCTCCGCCCTGGGATGACGACGCTTGGGCTTCGCCCGTCTCGGATCGCAGCGACGGCCCAGCCCAATCGAAAACTCAGCCCGGTTCGGCTTCGACCGTTACCTTGCTCGTGTAGAACGCGCCGTGGTTGCGGATCTCGGTCATTTCGTCGAACGGATGTTCATAAGCCCACATGGCGTTCGTGCCGGCTTCGCCGGCCGCCTGGACGCTCCAGTAGCTGGCATCGCCCTTGTAGGGGCAATGCGTCGAATGCTCGGTGCCGGCGAGCTTGCTGAAGTCGATATCGTCGAACGGGATGTAGAAGGCCGCCGGGTAGGGTGGTTCTGAAAGCACCTTGGCCCGGGTGGATCTTGCGATGACGGTATCGCCGGCGCGCACGGTGACGCTGCCGCGATACGGTTCGACGGTGATCACCTTGTCGGGATTGCGCTGGAAGCCGGGCGCAGGGTTGGCGGGCTTGTCCATGAATGGTCTCCTGGAGCAATTCCAGCAAAAGCGCGAAGCGGTTTCCGTCCGGAATTGCGTCAAAACAAAGAGAACGGTTTGCCGTTTCCATGAAACGGTGAAACGTTCTCGCGGCAGACTTACATGTGTCGGGTGAGTGCGTCGCGCAAGCCCGCGCGGCGCGAGGCTCCATCACCATTCATTGAACGTCTGTTGGCCAGCCGTCAGGCGGCTGTCTTGAAGGCATCCATGAGGCCGGCATAGGCGGCGGCAATGCCGGCCACCGGATTGGTGCTTCTTGCCGCGGTTTCGACCTTGAGCGCGCCGCCGC
>NZ_RZRX01000231.1:0-10417 GCF_003997405.1 Mesorhizobium sp. M2A.F.Ca.ET.042.01.1.1 | reverse complement strand
GGCGTGGCGGTTCCATCGCCACTTTTCATGACACGTCAATTGAAGAGCCCAGATCCATGTGCGGACGCTTTGCCCTGACCGCCACGCCGGACCAGACCGCCGCCTTCCTCGGCTTGGCCGAGCTGGAGGGATTTCCGGCCCGCTACAACATCGCGCCGACACAGCCGGTGCTGATGGCGCTTGCCGGCCCGCCGCGGGAACGCGGGTCCAACCTGCCGGACCGCCAGGCGATGCTGGTGCGCTGGGGCCTGATTCCGGCCTGGGTCGAGGACACTAAGGCGTTTCCACTGCTCATCAACGCCCGTTCCGAGAATGTGCTGCAAAAAGCCTCGTTCAAGACCGCCATGCGCCACCGCCGCGCTCTTGTGCCGGCATCGGGCTTCTACGAGTGGCAGCAATCGGGTTCGGCCAAGGGGCAACCCTACTGGATCCGCCCGCGACGCGGCGGCGAGGTCGCCTTCGCCGGGCTGATCGAGACTTACTCCGAGCCCGGTGGTTCCGAGATGGACACCGGCGCGATCATCACGACTGAGGCCAATGCCGGCATCGCCCATATCCACGATCGCATGCCGGTGGTGATCGAGGAGCGCGACTTCGCCCGTTGGCTCGATTGCGGCACGCAGGAGCCGCGCCACGTGCTCGATCTGCTGAAGCCCGCCGAGCCGGATTTCTTCGAGGCGATACCGGTTTCCGATCTGGTCAACAAGGTCGCTAACACCGGGCCGGAGATCCAGGAGCGCGGCATCGTTTCGCCGCAGGCCGAAAAGCCCAGGCGCCAGAAGCCTGGCGCGGACGAAAACCAGATGAGATTGTTTTAGAGCAATTCCAGGAAAGTGTGGAGCGCTTAGGTTCGGCGCCTTCGCCGTAACCTTCCGTTCGGAATTGCGTCAAACCATCCAACAGAAGGCTGCCTGCCCGAAAGCCTGCTTTGGGGCCTTCATCTCCAGGGCGCTCGTGGCGCCCTCGTCACCGCCGTCCCATCGTCGGAGACCGTGCCGGTTGCGCCGTTTCAGGCGGCGCGCGGCGAGACGATCTTCTGCGCGGGCTTCTTCTTCTTCGCGGTGTGGAGGAGGGCGGCGACGATGGCCGCCGGGCCGATCGCGCGGTAGTGGTTGGCCAGCGCGGGCTGCGTTTGTCGGATCTGTTCCTGCTTGCTGCGAGCCATGATTCTGTTCCCTGGTAACGGTTTCGTGTTCAGCGTTTGGCGGCTGATTCCGTCCAAATCGTGACACCGGGCGGTCTAGCCGGCGAATGTTTCATCACTGTGCCGACATGTTTAATAAAATGTTTCGCCACGTCTTTACCTGTGATCCAACGACATCTTTCCTAAGCCGAGCGACTTGACGGCAACACCCGCCGGCGCGATAAAGCCGGCCATGAAAACGTCTTTCGCCATTTGTGGCATTTGCATTATTGGCTAGCCTCGCGCTGGTCCGGACGTTTTCGCCTCATCTTTCCCCAGATCGGAAAAAACGCCCCGGCCAGCAGGCTGGAGCCTGTTTTGCGCCGTGGCGCAGGCAAGGCTCCATCCAAGTCTAAGGGATCGGAAGGGCACGTATGTCTGAACCATCGAAGGGCCTCAGCCTTTACAACACGCTGACGCGGACGAAGGAACCGTTCGTTCCGATCGACCCGCAAAACGTGCGCATGTATGTCTGCGGCCCAACCGTTTACGACTTTGCCCATATCGGCAATGCCAGGCCGGCGATCGTCTTCGATGTGCTTTTCCGCCTGTTGCGCCAACTCTACGGCGAAAAGCATGTCACGTATGTGCGCAACATCACGGATGTCGACGACAAGATAAACGCCAGGGCGCTGCGAGACTTCGGCGGCGAGATCGCGGCCGGAAAGTTGTCGCTGAATGATGCAATCCGCAAGGTCACCGAAAAGACCGCCGACCAGTACCACAAGGATGTCGCCGCGCTTGGCTGCCTGCAGCCGACCTACGAGCCGCGGGCGACGGAGTTCGTCGCACCCCGCGCCGACGGCAAGGCCGACATGCTGTCGCTGATCCGCCAGCTGATCGAGCGCGGCCATGCCTATGTCGCCGGCGGCGAGGTGCTGTTCGACACCGCCTCGATGCCGGACTACGGCGAATTGTCGAAGCGCAATCTCGACGAGCAGCAGGCCGGCGCGCGCATTGCGGTCGACGCGCACAAAAAGAACCCGGGCGATTTCGTGCTGTGGAAATTGTCTTCGCCCGAAGAGCCGGGCTGGGAAAGCCCGTGGGGCAGGGGCCGGCCCGGCTGGCACATCGAGTGCTCAGCCATGTCGGCCGCTTATCTTGGCGAGGTCTTCGACATTCATGGCGGCGGCCTCGACCTGATCTTCCCGCACCACGAGAACGAGATCGCCCAGTCGCGCTGCGCCCACGGCACCAAGGTCATGGCCAATGTGTGGATGCACAACGGTTTCCTGCAGGTCGAAGGCCAGAAGATGTCGAAGAGCCTCGGCAATTTCTACTCGATCCACGAATTGCTGGAGACCGAGACCTTCGGCGGCCGCACCTGGCCGGGCGAGGTCCTCAGGCTGGCGATGCTGATGACGCATTACCGCGAGCCGATCGACTTCTCCGTGCGCAAGCTGGAGGAGGCGGAAAACACGCTGCGCAAATGGAAGCGCGCGGCGGACCTGGCGCCTGCGGCCTCGACGGATCTGCCGACCGGGGTGGTGGAAGCGCTCTCGGATGACCTTGCCACCTACACCGCCTTCCAGCGGCTGACGCAGCTTGCCGGCGAGGCGGTGGAGGCTGGCGGCGATGGTGGCAATGCCGCCGCTTCGTTGAAAGCGGCACTGGCCTTCCTCGGCTTCGATGTCGGCGCGGCCAAGGTTGACGAGGCGGCGGTGGCAAAAGCAATCGCCAGACGCTTGGAATTCATCGCCGCAAAGAACTGGGCCGAGGCCGATCGCATCCGCGATGAGCTTTTGGCACAGGGCGTGCAGCTGAAGGACGGCAAGGATCCTGTCACCGGCGCGCGTGTGACGACGTGGGAGATCAAGCGGTGAAGGTGGATGCCTCCATACGGGAGAGGTTGGAGCGAGGCCCCCCTCTCTGTCCTGCCGGACATCTCCCCCTCAAGGGGGGAGATTGGATGTCGCCTGGGCTTTCGCCAACCGCCAACGTTGAAGATTGGGCGCCGTCGGCGAAGCTGCTGATCTCCCCCCTTGAGGGGGAGATGCCCGGCAGGGCAGAGGGGGGCCTCGCGATGACCCATCATCGTGTATCGCCCGTCAGTCGCGGCAATGCGCGCAAGATGCGCAAGCAAATGACGGATGCCGGATTGAAGCTCTGGAACGAAGTCCGGGCGCATAGGCTGATGGGCCTTTCCTTTCGGCGGCAAATGCCTATCGCAGGCTACATTGTCGACTTTGCTTGTCCCGACAAAAAGCTGGTCGTCGAGATCGACGGCTCACAGCACGCTCTTGCCGAAGTTTCGGCGTCCGACGCCGCGCGAACCGCGAAGCTTGAAAGTCTAGGCTGGACCATCCTGCGCTTCTGGAACGACGACGTGATCCGCGATATCGACAATGTCTGCCAGCACATCGTCATCGTGGCCGGCCTGGCCGCCGCGCCACCAAGGGAGGAGCTCGTCCTGTGATCGATCATCTCGGCATCACCGTTTCCGATTTCGACGCGTCGAAGGCCTTCTACGACAAGGCGATGGCGCCGTTGGGGGCTTCGCTGCTCTATATGGTGCCGCAGGAATATACCGGCGGCGCCAAGGTTGGCGGCTATGGCCGCGACCGGCCGGTGTTCTGGGTGAGCGACAGCACGGACAAGCCGAGATCAACCCAGCACATCGCCTTCACCGCGCGCAGCCGCGCCGAGGTCGATGCGTTTCATGCGGCGGCACTTGCCGCCGGCGGCAGGGACAATGGCGGGCCGGGCCTGCGTCCGCACTATCATCCGAACTACTACGGCGCCTTTGTCTTCGATCCCGACGGCAACAATGTCGAGGCGGTCTGCCATGATCTGGAGTGAGCCCCTAAGGCAGCCCATGAAACGGAGTGAGCGATGAGCCTCGACAACAGGCCGATCTACACCGGCGGCTGCCAGTGTGGCGCCGTGCGCTTCCGCGTCGAAGGCGCGTTGGGCGACGCCTCGGTCTGCCATTGCCGCATGTGCCAGAAGGCGAGCGGCAATTTTTACCTGCCGCTGGTGTCGGTGCGCGGCGCCACGCTGGACTGGACGCGCGGCGAGCCCAAACGCTTCCGTTCCTCCAACGCCGCCTGGCGCGGCTTCTGCGCCGAATGCGGCACGCCGCTGGCCTTCGAGGCGCCCGACGGTATCGCGCTGGCGATCGCCGCCTTCGACGACCCGACCGGCATCGCGCCCACCATCCAGTGGGGGACGGAGGCGAAGCTTCCCTATGTCGACGGCATCCCGAAGCTGCCGTCCGAGGACACGATGGCCGATATAGCCTCTGCGCCTTACCTCGCCGAGCTCGTCTCCTATCAGCATCCAGACCACGACACCGACCAATGGCCGCCGGAGGAAAGACCATGACCGATCAAGTTCGAACCGGTGGCTGCCAGTGCGGCGCCGTCCGCTTCCGCGTGCACGGCAAGCTCGGACGCCCGTCCATCTGCCATTGCCGCATGTGCCAAAAGCAGTTCGGCAATTTCTTCGGCGCGCTCGTGACGGTGCCGAAGGACGGCGTCGAATGGACCCATGAGGAGCCGACCTATTTCCAGTCCTCGGTCAACATCGACCGCGGCTTCTGCGCCCGCTGCGGCACGCCGCTGACCTACCGCCAGCCGGGCGCGCTGGAGATCGCCATCGGCGCGTTCGACGACCGCTCCGATCTCGCGCCGCAGATCCAGGTCAACTACGCGGTGCGGCTGCCCTGGGTGGAGAAGATCTTCGAGGCCCCGATCCTCGACGATCCCGATTTCTACCGACGGCAGGAGCAGATCATCTCCTTCCAGCACCCCGATCACGAGACGGCCAATTGGCCGCAGCAGGGCTTGAAACTATGACGATCCACAGTGGTTCCTTGCGCAGCCTCTATCCCGAGATCGAGCCGTTCGAGTCGGGCATGCTCGATGTCGGCGACGGCCACACCATCTACTGGGAGCGCTGCGGCACCAGGGGCGCCAAGCCCGCCGTGTTCCTGCATGGCGGCCCGGGCGGCACCATCTCGCCGAAACATCGGCGCCTGTTCGACCCGAAGCTCTACGATGTCATCCTGTTCGACCAGCGCGGCTGCGGGAAGTCGACACCCAACGCCTCGCTGGAGGCCAACACCACCTGGCATCTCGTCGCCGACATAGAGCGCCTGCGCGAGATGGCGGGCTTCGACAAATGGCTGGTCTTCGGCGGTTCCTGGGGCTCGACGCTGGCACTCGCCTATGCCGAGACGCATCCTGAGCGCGTCAGCGAGCTCATCGTGCGCGGCATCTACACGCTGACCCGCGCTGAGCTCGAATGGTATTATCAGTTCGGCGTCTCGGAGATGTTTCCCGACAAATGGGAGCGCTTCCTCGCGCCTATCCCCGAGGCCGAGCGCGGCGACATGATGGCCGCCTATCGCAAGCGGCTGGTCGGCTCCGACCGCGCGCGCCAAGTCGAGGCCGCCCGCGCCTGGAGCATCTGGGAGGGCGAGACGATCACGCTGCTTCCCGAGCCCGAGACCAGCGATCCTTTCGCCCAGGACGACTATGCGATCGCCTTCGCCCGCATCGAGAACCATTATTTCGTCCATGCCGGCTGGCTGGAGGAAGGGCAGCTGCTCCGCGACGCCTGGAAACTGAAGGACATCCCCGGCACCATCGTCCACGGCCGCTACGACATGCCGTGCCCGGCGAAATATGCCTGGGCGCTGCACAAGGCCTGGCCGAAGGCCGATTTCCACCTCATCGAAGGCGCTGGCCACGCCTATTCCGAGCCTGGGATTCTGGATCGGCTGATCCGGGCCACGGATCGGTTTGCAGGAAAATACTGACGCACGTTTGCGCTCCACGGTGATGGATCGCAACCTTTCGAGCTACAGCCATGACAAAGCAACGCCTCTACCTCTTCGACACGACGCTCCGCGACGGCCAGCAGACGCCAGGCATCGACTTTTCCGTCGAGGACAAGATCGCCATCGCAAAACTGCTCGACGCGTTCGGGATCGACTATGTCGAGGGCGGCTATCCGGGCGCCAATCCGACCGACACCGCCTTCTTCCAGAAGAAGCGGACGGAAAGCGCGAAATTCGTCGCCTTCGGCATGACCAAGCGTGCCGGGGTCTCGGCTTCCAACGATCCGGGGCTGGCGGCGCTGGTGCAGTCGAAGTCGGACGCCATCTGCTTCGTCGCCAAGAGCTGGGACTATCATGTGCGCGTGGCGCTCGGCTGCACCAACGAGGAGAACCTGGAGTCGATCAAGGCCTCGGTCGAGACGGCGGTGGCCGCCGGCAAGGAGGCGATGGTCGACTGCGAGCATTTCTTCGACGGCTTCAAGGCCAATCCCGATTACGCGCTGGCCTGCGCCAGGACCGCCTATGAAGCCGGCGCGCGCTGGGTGGTGCTGTGCGACACCAATGGCGGCACGCAGCCTTCGGAAGTGCGCGAAATCGTCGGCAAGGTGGTCGCCGGCGGCATCCCGGGCGACCATCTCGGCATCCATGCGCATGACGACACTGGACAGGCAGTGGCCAATTCGCTGGCCGCCGTAGAAGCTGGTGTGCGCCAGATCCAAGGCACGTTGAACGGCATCGGCGAACGCTGCGGCAACGCCAATCTGATCACCATCATCCCGACGCTTTCACTGAAGCCCGCCTTCGCCGACCGCTTCGAAACCGGCATTTCGGCGGAGGATCTGACTGGAATATCCAGGCTTTCCCGTGCCTTCGACGAATTGCTCAACCGCGCGCCGGAAGCGCAGGCGCCCTATGTCGGCTCCTCGGCCTTCGCCACCAAGGCCGGCATCCATGCCTCCGCGCTTGCCAAGGAGCCGGCGACCTACGAGCACGTGCCGCCGGAAGCCGTCGGCAACCGCCGCCGCGTCATGGTCTCCGATCAGGGCGGCAAGGCCAATTTCCTGGCCGAGCTGAAGCGGCGCGGCATCGATGTACCGAAGGACGACAACCGGCTCGACTCCCTGATCGCCGTCGTCAAGGAGCGCGAGGCCGAAGGCTATGCTTATGAAGGCGCCGACGCGTCCTTCGAGCTGCTCGCGCGAAAAATGCTGCACGGCTTGCCGGAGTTCTTCAACGTCACCTCTTTCCGCTGCATGGTCGAGCGCCGCTTCGACGCCAACGGCAATCTGAAGACCGTCTCCGAGGCGATCGTGAAGGTCGAGGTCGACGGCGAGGAGAAGATGTCGGTGGCGGAAGGCCACGGCCCGGTCAATGCCCTCGACATCGCGCTGCGCAAGGACCTCGGCAAATACCAGAGCGAGATCGTCGACCTTGAGCTCGCCGACTTCAAGGTGCGTATCCTCAATGGCGGCACCGAGGCCATCACGCGCGTCCTGGTCGAATCGCATGATTCCACCGGCGCCCGCTGGTGGACCGTCGGCGTCTCGGAAAACATCATCGACGCCTCCTTCCAGGCGCTGATGGATTCGATCATCTACAAGCTGATGAAGAACCGCGAGATGGCTGGGCTGGTGGCGGCGGAGTAGGGGGATTCGGATCGTCAGCCGGCTCGATAGTCGGCATCATAACCGAACCGCCTGAAATCCTCCGCATAGGCCCGCCTGACCTGATCAACCAGCGGCCGCGTCCATGCAATTCCTGGCGTCGGGGCAGACTGGTTGAGCGGTTTTGCCAGCGAGTTTCGAATTTCCTCCGAAGCGCCTAATCGGGCCAAGACAGGATTCAAGCCTTCGGCCAGGGATTCGAGCTTTATGATGTCGATCCTGAAGTCGCTCGAATTCGGAATTATTGCTGACATTAGGCCCCAATGGCCGTTCTTGCCGAGAGCAGCCGTTGTGCAGGCGCCTTTGACGAAGCTGTCGAAAGACAGTTGGTCTCGGTCGATGTCCGACGAGGACAATGAGGTCATGTCGCCCATCAATTGCTCAATCAGTCCGGTATTTCCTGGGTCGGATAGTTTGAGCTTATAGAACTTGTTGAGATAACATGACCGCAATCTGGAGAATGGATTTCTCACCACGGAGAAAATCAGCGTCTCCGGGTCGCGCAGCAGCGATTCGAACAGTTTTACGCCGACGTCGCTCGGGGCAAGCAGTCCGGATTTTCGACGCGAATGATATGCCTCGGGATCGTCATCATGGTTGATTCCGTAGGCGCAGATCGAAAGCAGTCGCTTGACTGTGGTGCAACCCGCCTTGGGTACTTCCACATAGATCAGCTTTCGGTCCGGGAAAACGTGAAAGAAGTAATCGATGTCTGTTGTTGCGCGGTAAGCCCGATAGGCGACCGAGTCGGCCAGATGACGCCTTACACCGAGCTGTGCTCGGAAGAAAGTATACTTCCTATTCTTTATGGCACTTGTCAGGCGCGACATTGAAGGGTTCCAGAATCACTTCATATTGGAATTCCCCCAAGCGCCAAATGAGGCTATTACTTCGGGCGGGCCATCACAAACAGAAAATTCTGTAGGCGGACCGGCGGAGGCGAATTGTGATGCGGCGCCACGGAAAGGAATCGGTCCCGGCCCGCTGAGCCATCACCAAAACTCCGTTGATCCATCATAATTTTGTGATGGTCTTGGGCGGTCCGCTGGGCCATAGCGTTGGGCCATGGTCACCGCTACAGCCGATCTCGATCAAGACGCCAAGGGCCGACGCGGCTTCCTTCTGGCGCTTGGCGCTTATTTCCTCTGGGGGCTCTTGCCCTTCTACATGAAGGCGGTGGCGCATCTGCCGCTTGCCGAGGTGATCGCCAACCGCGTCGTCTGGTCGGTGCCGATCGCGGCGGCGGTGCTGATCTGGGCCGGCCGCACCGCCGACTTCAAGGCGGCGATCCGTTCGCCCAAAAGCCTTGCCATGGCGGCACTGACGGCGGTGCTGATCTCGGTCAACTGGGGCATCTATGTCTGGGCGATCGCGGTCGACCGCACCGTGGAGACCGCGCTCGGCTATTACATCAACCCGCTGGTCAATGTCGTCGTCGGCGCGGTGCTGCTCGGCGAGCGGCTCGACCGGCTGCAGGTCGCGGCTGTCGCGCTGGCAGCGGTCGCGGTGACGGTGCTCACCGTCGAGGCCGGCAAGCTGCCCTGGGTGTCGCTGGCGCTCGCCTTCTCCTTCGCCGCCTACGGCTTCTTCCGCAAGACCCTGCCGATCGGCCCGAGCCAGGGGTTCCTGCTCGAAGTGCTGCTGCTCTCAATGCCGGCGCTCTGCTACATCGCCTACCTGATCGCCACCGGCCAGGATCATCTCATCTCCAGCACCGGTTCCGACACGGCCTTGCTGATCGGCTGCGGCCCGATCACCGCGGTACCGCTGCTGCTGTTTGCCTTCGGCGCAAGGCTGCTGCGCCTGTCCACCATCGGCATCATGCAATATATCGCCCCCACCATGGTGTTCCTGATCGCCGTGCTGATCTTCGACGAGCCGTTCGGCACCACCCAGGCCATCGCCTTCGCGCTGATCTGGATGGCGCTGGCGATGTACAGCTGGTCGATGTTCAGGGGCCGCGAAGCGCGGCCGGCGTCGCCGGCGACGAGATAGGGATCGGCGCGCTACACGCGCCCCAGCCGTCGCACGATCTTGTAAACAACGCCGGCAATGACGACCGAGATCGCCGTCACCACCCAAAAGCCGTGCGGCGTGTCGACCAGCGGCAAGCCGCCGACATTCATGCCGAACAGGCCGGAAATGATGGTCGTCGGCAACAGCACCGCCGTCATGACAGAGAGGATGTAGAGCAACTGGTTCGACTGTTCGGTGAGCTTCGCCATCAGCTCGTCCTGCAGCAGCCGCGTGCGCGCCTGCAACTGCTCGCTGTCGTGATGCAGCGTGTGCGCCCGGTGCGAGAGGCGTGTAGCCATGTCGTTGATCGGGTCCGGCAGCTCGTTGCGATGCGAATGGTCGAGGTGGCGGAAGAGGCTGGTGAGCGTCGCCATCTGCCGGTGGATCAGCACCAGCTGCCGGCGCGCGTCGACCAGCGCCTGGCGTTCATTGTGCCATGCATCGCACACGATGCGGTCCTCGATGCCGTCGAGCGTGTCGCCCATCTTGTCGAGCTCGGCTGCCATGCCGTCGAGCGACTGGCCCATCACCGCCTCGATCAATTCGGCCGGCGTGCGGAATTTCCGCGTTCCGCTCTCCACCAGCTTGCGGATCTTGTCGACCGATTCCAGCGGCTGCTTGCGGGCGCCGACCAGCATCTTGTCGTTGAAGGCGAAGCGGAAATGCGTGAGTCCGCGCGCCTCGGCAAAATCGTGCCTGAGGTCCGGCAGGTCGCCATAGAGGAAGTCGTCCTCGAAATCGATCTGGCAGCCATGGCTTGGCGACAGGAAG
>NZ_RZRX01000230.1:0-10434 GCF_003997405.1 Mesorhizobium sp. M2A.F.Ca.ET.042.01.1.1 | reverse complement strand
ATGTGCCCGTGGCCGCGCATCCAGGCCGCCATGCTCGACGAAAACTCGCTGACGGTGACGTATAACGACTGGCGCGGCGAGCCGCGCTCGCGCCACGCCAAGAAGGCCTCGGCCGCCGGGCAATCGGTCGGCGACTGCGTCGACTGCAACGCCTGTGTCGCCGTCTGCCCGATGGGAATCGACATCCGTGACGGCCAGCAGTTGGAATGCATCACCTGCGCCCTTTGCATCGACGCCTGCGACAGCGTCATGGACAAGCTCGGCCGGGAACGCGGGCTGATCTCCTATGCAACGCTGGCTGACTACAACGCCAACATGGCGTTGGCCACATCCGGGGGCACCGGCCCGGACAATCCGGCGCTGGTGAGGACGCCGAGCGGCGGCTTCGCCGACGGCCTGGCACATTTCCACCTGGGCAAGATCTTCCGGTTGCGCACCTACATCTATCTCGGCGTGTGGTCGGCGATCGGCCTGGTGCTCGTCTATTCGCTGCTGACGCGCGAACGGCTAGAGCTGAATGTCCTGCATGACCGCAATCCGCAATTCGTGACGCTCTCGGACGGCTCGATCCGCAACGGCTATACGGTCAAGCTGCTCAACATGATACCCGAGCCGAGGACGGTCGAGATCACGCTGGACGGCCTCGACGGCGGTGAGATGAGCATCGTCGGCATCGACCAGCCCGCAAGCCGCTCCTTCTCCATCCCGGTCGAGCCCGACCGGCTGAAGACGCTGAAGGTCTTCGTCCGGCAACCGGCCGATCAGATCAGGAAGCCGGCGCAGAGTTTCGAATTCCGCATCGACGACACGGCAAGTTCCGAAACCGCCGAATACACTGCAACTTTCAATGCCCCGGAGAACAGCAGATGAGCGCCGAAATGCCGAAGCCGCGCGAGTTCACCGGCAAGCATATGTTGGTCTCCATCCTGGCGTTCTTCGCGGTGGTGATCGGGGTCAATGTCACCATGGCCACACTCGCCCAGAAGAGCTGGATCGGCCTCGTCGTCGAAAACACCTATGTCGCAAGCCAGCAGTTCAACGAAGAAGCCAGGAAAGGCAGGGCGCAGGCGGCGCTGGGCTGGACAGGCAAGCTGACCGTCGCTTCCGGCGAGGTCCGTTACAGCCTTGTCGACAGCCAGGGCAAGCCGGTGCCGCTGCGAGGCGTCAAGGTGCTGTTCCGCCACCCGGCCTACGAGGCCGAGGACGAAGCCCTGACACTTGCCGCGGTGGCCGGGAGCGCCGGGAGCGCGGAGGCATTTGCTGTCCGGCACACGCCCAGGAACGGCGTCTGGATCGTGGAGATCGATGCGGATGCCGGGCTGGCTTCACCGTTCCGCGACGTCCGCCGTGTCATGATCTCGAATGGAGCCCTGCAATGAGCTGCTGCGCGCCTGGGGCTGAAATGGCGTTGGAGGTCGCTGGCGCGACATCCGCATCGCCGTCGAGCGAGGAGATCAAGTTGGCCAGCCGCTCCCTGGGCGGCGACATCCACCAGACCGACCTGTCGGTGCCGACGGTTCACTGCGGAGCTTGCATCCAGGCGATCGAGGCGGCGCTCGGCTCGGTCGAGAATGTCGCGTCCGCTCGCGTCAACCTGTCGACGAAGCGTGTGTCGGTCCGCTGGCGCGGCGACATCGTCCCGCCATTCTTCGCCGTGCTCGGCCGGCTCGGCTATCAGGCGCACCTGTTCGACCCGGAAATTCACGAGAAGGACAGGACGCTCTCGGAGCTGATCCGCGCTGTCGCCGTGGCGGGCTTCGCGGCCGGCAATATCATGCTGCTCTCGGTATCGGTCTGGTCCGGCGCGGAAGGCCCGACTCGCGATCTGTTCCATTGGCTGTCCGCGCTGATCGCCATCCCGGCGCTCGCCTTCGCCGGCGGGATCTACTTCCGCTCGGCTGCGAACGCGCTGCGCCATGGCCGCATGAACATGGACGTGCCGATCGCGGTGGGCGTTTCGCTCGCCTACGCGATGAGCCTCTACGAGACCATCAATCACGGCGAGCACGCCTATTTCGACGCCTCGGTGTCGCTGCTCTTCTTCCTGCTGATCGGGCGCACGCTGGATCACGTGATGCGCGAGCGGGCGCGAACCGCGGTCAATGGCCTGTCGCGGCTCGCCGCGCGAGGGGCCGTGGTCCTGCGGGACGACGGAATACACGAATACGTGCCCGTGGCCGAACTCGCACCGGGAATGCGCCTGCTCATTGCGGCCGGCGAGCGGATCCCGGTCGATGGCGATGTCGTCAGCGGGAATTCCGACCTCGATTGCTCGATCGTCTCAGGCGAGAGCGCGCCGAAAGCCGTGAGCGCCGGCACGCACGTCCAGGCCGGCACGCTGAACCTGACGGGTCCGCTGACGATGCAGGCAAGCGCAGCGGCGAAGGATTCCTTCCTGGCGGAAATGGTCCGGCTGATGGAAGCTGCCGAGGGTGGCCGCTCGCGCTACAGGCGGATCGCCGACCGGGTATCGGCACTCTACGCGCCCGTGGTCCATCTGGCGGCCTTTGTCACCTTCCTCGGCTGGATGATTGCGTCCGGCGATTGGCACCGCGCCATGACCATCGCCATCGCCGTGCTCATCATCACCTGCCCATGCGCGCTCGGCCTCGCGGTTCCGATCGTCCAGGTGGTGGCGGCCCGGCGCCTGTTCGAGGCCGGCGTCATGGTCAAGGACGGTTCGGCGATGGAGCGTCTCGCGGCGATCGACGCGGCTGTGTTCGACAAGACCGGGACGCTCACTCTGGGGCTGCCCAGGCTCGTCAACGCAGCGTCGATCGATCCGGCCATGCTGGCGATCGCGGCAGATCTGGCGGCGCATTCCCGGCACCCGTTCTCGAAGGCGCTGGCGGCCTATGGCAGCGTTCGCGATCGAACCCAATTCGACCGCGTGCAGGAGGAGCCGGGCTTCGGCATCGATGCGTCCGCCGGCGGCGATATCTGGCGCCTTGGCCGGCGCGGCTGGGCCGGATGGAAGGCCCGCACCGGCGGTGAAGGGCGATATGGCGGCCTTGGCGGCACGGTTCTCGCGAAGAATGGCAGGATCGTCGCCTGCTTCGCCTTCGAGGATGCCACGCGGGCCGATGCGAAGGCGGCGGTGGAACGGTTGAAGGACGCCGGCATCTCGGTCGAGATGCTTTCCGGCGACACGGCGAGAGCCTGCGGCGAGGCGGCGGGAGCCTTGGGCATCGAGAATTTCGTGCCGGCCCTGCTGCCCTCGGGCAAGGTCGAGAGGATCGAGGCGTTGGCCCGCGCCGGTCACAAGGTGCTGATGGTGGGCGACGGCCTCAACGATACGCCGGCGCTCGGCGCCGCGCATGTCTCGATGGCTCCGGCGACCGCAGCCGACATCGGCCGCGAGGCCGCGGATTTCGTCTTCCTGCGCGAGAGCCTGCTGGCGGTGCCGCTCGCCCTGGATGTTTCGCGCAAGGCCGGCCGGCTCATCCGCCAGAACATCGCGATCGCGATCGTCTACAACGCGTTCGCCGTGCCGATCGCCATCCTCGGACATGTGACGCCGCTGATCGTGATCGCAAATGCGATGCGGCTTCAAGCAACGGCGAAAGCGGCGCCTGAAGCCGCTCCCGCCAGACGCCGCACCGACGTCATCGAAGCGGCGCACCCATGACCACGCTCGTCTATCTCATTCCCGTGGCCCTGTTCCTCGGCGCGCTCGGTCTGTCCGGCTTCCTGTGGGCTTTGCGCAGCGGCCAATACGAGGATCTCGATGGAGCCGCCGAGCGGATACTGATCGAACCCGATCAGCGAGACAAGGAAGGCCCGCGATCAAACTGATATGGATCAAGGCAGCGTTGCTCCCGACCTCCGAGAGTAAGGCTGACGAAAGCGAGAGACTTCGATGCAGGCTCGGGACATCATGACGACGCCGGTGGTCACAATCGCCACCTCTGCCTCGGTCGCCGAAGCGGCCGATCTGATGCTGACCAGGAACATCCGCTGCCTGCCGGTCGTGGGAGACGACGGATCGCTGGCTGGCATCATCAGCGAAGGCGATTTCCTGCGCCGGGGCGAACTTGGCACCAGACGGGCGCGGCCTCGCTGGCTGGAGTTTCTTGTCGGTCCAGGCAAGCTCGCCGACGAGTATGTCCGTTCGAGCGGCCGCCGGGTGGGCGAAGTCATGACCGCCGGCGTCGTTTCGGCAGCGCCAGACGCTTCGCTTGCCGACGTCGTCGAACTCATGGCAACCCACGACATCAAGAATGTGCCTATCCTTGACGCGGATAAGATCGTCGGCATCGTCAGCCGCTCCGATCTGATGCGCATCCTGCTCCGCACTCTGCCCAAATCAGGTTCCGCGACTGTCGACGACGAGGTGATCCGCAGGAACATTCTTGCCGAGCTGCGGGGGCAGTCCTGGAGCGTCGGCGGCGACCTTATCGGCGTCACCGTCGATCAGGGAGACGTTGAGCTGAGCGGCGCCATCTTCGACGAACGTCAGCGAAAAGCTGCCGTGGTTGCGGCCGAGAACGTTGCCGGGGTCAGGAAGGTCACGGACAAGCTCTTTTGCGCCGGGCCATTCTCGGTGGTGCTTGTCTCCTGAAGACCGTCGCGCTTCCGGCGCACGCACTCAAATCGCGGACAACGGCATCAGGGGGCGAACCAGCAGCAGCGCAAAGACAATGAGCGCCGCGCCGGCGATGGCGTCGGCCATTCTCTTGCCGCCGCTCAACCGCCCGCCCAGCAGCAGCCACATCGATCCGGTCACTGCCGTGATCACGAGCAGCGCCATCCAGGCGATGCCCAGCGCCGCCGCCTCGATGTCCATCGGCACGATGGCCACGCAATAGATGAACGCCTTCGGGTTGAGGGCGGTGGTTGCCAGGATGGAGGTGCCGCCGCCGTTTTTCGTTGCCTCGGCGCGCTTGGCCGTCAACAGGCGAAAGCCAAGGACCACCAGCCACGCGGCGGCAACCAGCTGAACCATCTGAACAGTGGCAGGCGGCACCAGGGAACGCAGCGAAAGCCAGAAGGCTGCCGCGATCCCGTATCCGCATGCCTGCGCGGCAAGAAGCGTGGTGGCGTTCTGCCGCTTGACGGCGCCTGCCGCCAGAAGAGCATTGGTTGGCCCCGGCGCGGCAAAAAGCAGAAATGCTTCCAAAAGATGCAGATTGTCCAAACTGCCTGCCTCGTGCACGTCCCTGTCGACTGCAGAAGTCCCACCGGCGCCGACGGCCGCCAACGCTACCTGTATTCGTCACACGGGCGGAGCCGCCTGTTCTCGGCCGGGTAGCCCGGGAGGCTCACCGCGGCACCCATCAAGGCCGCGGCGTCGGCGCTCGATCAACGGATAGACTGCAAACGCGCAATCAAGTCGCCATTGCGGCAATAGGCCGGCGGATGATCCGCATGCTCGGTTTCGTCGAGCCAGGCCGCGCAATCATCCTGGTGACCGCAGGAGCGGCACCGGTCCACGGCGCGATTGGTGACGGCGACGTGATCGGCCACGACCCGCAACTGCCGGTCGACGCCCATTTTCTGCATCATGCGTCCCATCAAGGCGATTCTGGCGTCAACGCCCATCAGATAATCGAGAAAGCTCATGCCGACACACTCCTCAGGCGACAATCATTGCCATCCTGGCGGCGCGCGGCATTGATCTCGATCAACCCGGTGAACCCGCCGGCCTAAATTAGCCCGTCGTACCGAACATCGCGCCAATGCCGGCCGTCAGGGCCATTGCCAGCGCTCCCCAAAAGGTGACGCGAGCTGTCGCCTTCCACATATTGGCGCCGCCAGCCCTCGCGCCGATTGCGCCCAGCACCGCCAGGAACAGCAACGATGCAATCGAGACAACGGCAACAAGTCTCGAGGGCGGCGAAATCAGCACCATCGCCAGAGGCATGACCGCACCGATTGAAAACGCCGCCGCGGAAGCCAGCGCGGCCAGGATGGGTCGTGCGGCGGTTGCCTCCGAAATGCCGAGCTCGTCACGGGCATGGGCGCTGAGCGCGTCCTTGGCCATCAACTGGTCGGCCACCTGCAACGCCAGGCGAGGCTCCACGCCTCGATCGATATAGATCTGCGCAAGCTCCTGTCTCTCGAATTCCGGCTGGGTGGCCAGTTCCTCCCGCTCACGGGCGAGATCCGCCTTCTCGGTGTCGGCCTGGGAACTGACGGATACATATTCGCCCGCGGCCATCGACATCGCGCCGGCCACAAGGCCGGCGACACCCGCCACGAGGACACTGGCCGTGGTGGCGTTGGCGGCCGCAACCCCGATGATCAGGCTGGCCGTCGAAACGATGCCGTCATTGGCGCCGAGCACGGCGGCGCGCAGCCAGCCAATGCGCGACACAAGGTGATTTTCAGCGTGAAGGCGGCTCATGATCGCGGCGATGAACAGTTGAATACTGCCATTGTATTGCCTCCACCTGGAAAAGCGCAGGAATGCAGCTTCATGCTTCGTGATCGGAGCAAATGCCCTGATCCAAGTCAAACGGCTGCATGGATTTGCCGGCGCGACACTTTCCGCGGGCCAGGCCGCGCTGACAGCCAGCTGTCAGCTAACTCGTGAGATAGTGCGGTGAGAAGGCATGCGACGGTCCGGCCGTTGCGCGCCCTGAAGCCGGGATGCAATGCTTATGAAACAGATCGCCCTATCGCTCTTCGTGATCGCCTCGTCGGGCGCCTATGTCTGGGATCAGGCAGGCACACCGCCGGCCAACGACCTGGTCGATATGGATGGCGCCGCCGATGCCGCGACGCAGGGCACTTCGCAGTCGTTCGTTCCACCCGCGTCGGCAGATCCGGTCATGGCGCCGGCGAAGTCCCAGCGCAAGATTTCCCAGGATGCGCCGCGGGAGCCGACCCCACAGAAGCCGGTCGACGTCAAAGCGGACACAACGGCGTCGATCGCTATCGCTCCAAAGCCGGCGCCGGTCATCGTCAGTCCACCGCAGGTCGCGAAGCTGGTAGCTCCACCACCGAAACAAGATCCTGCGCCGGCAGCCGCGAGTGCGCCCACGCCGGATGCACCGACATTCGCGGTTACCCCTGCGGTATATATCCCGATCCCGCAGCCGCGACCCACATATCCGCAGGCCGCGCGCGTCATTCATACCGGCATGAAGCTCGCGGTTCATGGCTACGCCGACGGGGTCTACACCGGCCCCGCGGCCGACGCTTATTACGGCATCATCCAGATCCAGGCGCTCGTCCAGGGCGGCCGCCTGACGGCGCTCAAGGTCCTGAAATATCCCAATGACCGCCGCACTTCGGTCAGCATCAACCGACAGGCGTTGCCCATGCTGCGCGACGAAGCGATCAGCGCGCAAAGCGCCGATGTCGACATCATCTCGGGCGCCACGCTGACCAGCAAGGCCTTTGTCCAATCCTTGGGCGGCGCCCTGAAGAAGGCGTCATCGTAATTCCATGCGCGAGACGCGGGTCATGATGGGCATGCCCATCACCGTCGACCTTGGCGGCGCGGCCGGCAACCTCGTCGCGAGGGTCTTCGACTATTTCGACGATGTTGACCGGCGTTTCAGCACCTACCGGCAGGACAGCGAGATCTCAGCCATAAACCGGGGCGACATTCCGGTCCGCGACTGGAGCGGCCAGATGATCGACGTGATGCGGATCGCCGAGCAGACCAGAAGGGAAACCGCCGGCTATTTCGATATCCACAGGCCCGACGGCGCGCTCGACCCTTCCGGCATCGTCAAGGGCTGGGCTGTCCGCAACGCGGCCGAGATCGTGCGTCGGGCGGACGTCGGCGACTTCTTCATCGAGGCGGGCGGCGACATCCAATCCTGCGGCAGGAATGCTTCCGGCCGAGACTGGAGCATCGGCATCCGCAATCCCTTCCACACGGACGAGATCGTCAAGGTGGTCTATCCGCGGGGACATGGCGTGGCCACTTCCGGCACATATGCGCGCGGGCAACACATCTATAATCCCCACGCGGTTCATGACCCTATCAGCGACATTGTCAGCCTGACCGTCATCGGCTCCGATGTGCTCGAGGCCGACCGCTTCGCCACCGCCGCCTTTGCGATGGGCCGGGACGGCATCCTCTTTATCGAGCAGACGCCAGGGCTCGAGGGATATCTCATCGACAGCAATCGCCGTGCCACGCCGACAAGCGGCTTCGGAGCCTTCTGCCAGTCATGATCAAGACCCTAGACCGTCTGCTCGACCACCTTACAATGTACCGGCTGGTGCTCTACTACCTGGCGGCCCTGCTGATCGCCGCCCTCGTCTTCAGCTTCCTGAAGCTTGTGCCGCATGATCCAACAGCGCTGGCCTTCACGACCGCACTGGTGCTGGCCACGTGCTGGATCACCAACAAGGTTTTTGCGCGCATCTTCGAGGTTCCGGCCAACGGCGAGTCTGTCTACATCACCGCGTTGATCCTGGCGCTCATTCTCGATCCGATTGCCCCCACTGAAGCCAAGGCCATCGGCGCCGTGGCGTTCGCGTCGGTCTGGGCGATCTCGTCGAAATACATCCTGGCCGTCGGCGGGAAGCACCTGTTCAATCCGGCCGCCCTTGGCGTCGCGCTGACAGCGCTCCTGCTGGATCATCCCGCCACATGGTGGGTGGGCGGCAACATCTGGCTCTTCCCCCTGGTGCTTGCGGGTGGCGCTCTTGTGGTGCGCAAGCTGCGCCGGCTCGATCTCGTGGCCACGTTCCTCGCAGTTGCGCTGGCGACGATACTGGCGACCACCGACCCATCCCAATATGGCACCGCTCTCGCGGAGACCTTCAGTTCGTCGCCGCTGCTGTTCTTCGCCTTCGTGATGCTGACCGAGCCGCTGACGGCTCCGACGACACGCTGGCCGCGCATCGCCTTTGCCGCCATCGTCGGCCTTCTGTTCGCGCCCAACATCCATATCGGCTCGTTCTATTTCACACCCGAGCTCGCTCTCCTGGCGGGTAACCTCTTCGCCTACGCCGTGAGCCCGAAGGGCCGGTTCGTGCTGACTTTGGAACGCATCGAGAAAACCGCCGTCGACAGCTACGACTTCATCTTCAAGTCGCAGCGAAAGCTCGCCTTCCAGGCGGGCCAGTACCTTGAATGGACACTTGGCCTCGAGCGCTCCGACAATCGCGGCAACCGCCGCTACTTCACGGTCGCCTCATCGCCTACCGAGCAATCGGTGCGGCTGGGCGTCAAGTTCTATCCGCAGTCGAGCGCTTTCAAGCAGGCGCTGGGCGGCATGAAACCCGGCGCCACGATCCACGCATCGCAACTGGCCGGCGATTTCACGCTTCCATCCGATCCGGACACCAAGATCGCTTTCTTGGCCGGCGGCATCGGCATCACGCCGTTCCGTTCGATGCTGCAATATCTGGTCGATCGCAAGGAGTTGCGGCCCATCGTCGTTCTCTACGGCACAGAGGGACAAGACGACATCGCCTATCGAGACGTGCTTGGCCAGGCGAGACGCGAACTGGGAATAAAGACGTTCCATGCGGTAGCCAAGGGTGCTGAGCGCGGGCAGTACCCGGGCTATATCGACGCTCGCCTGGTACGCCTCACCATGCCCGACTACCTCGAACGCACCTTCTACATCTCTGGGCCGCAGATCATGGTCAAGGCGCTGCGCGGGAAGCTGCTGGCCATGGGGGTTCGCCGTTCCAGAATCAAAGTCGACTATTTCCCCGGATTCGCGTGAACGCTCAACCATGCCGTGGCAGGTGGATGGTCACCGCCAGACCGGAGTTGGCATTGGCCATTTCGAGACGGCCGCCATAGGCTTCGACGATATCCGAAACGATCGCCAGGCCGAGGCCGTTGCCGCCGCCCTTGCTGTCGAGCTGAACGCCACGCACCAGAGCGGCGTGCAGGGCGGCCTCGGGAATGCCCGGTCCATCATCGACGACCTTGATGATCACCTCGCCAGCGCTTGCCGATGCGCTCACACGAACCACCGAGCTTGCGAAACGCGTCGCGTTCTCCACCAGATTGCCGAGAATCTCGGATAGATCGCCCTCGTCGACCGGCGCGATGAAATCCTCGGCGGCATCGATGACGAATGAGAGCTGCCTGCCCCTCGGCGTGCGCTTGACGACCGCGACCACGCCGCTCGCCACCTCACGGACAAGGCAAGCGGCATCGCCGGAAACGCCGGGCGCCAGACGAGCGCGTGCCAACTCCCGCTCGACATGACGGCGAATCGCGCTCGCGCTCTTCTCGATTTCGTCGGCAAGGTCGCTTTCGCCTTTCTTGCGCAGGGTCCGGATGTCGGCGGACAGGACCTGCAGCGGCGTCTTGAGGCCATGCGCAAGGTCGGTGGCGCGCGAGCGCGCCCGAGAGAGGGCTTTCTCCTGGGCGTCGAGCAGACGGTTGATCTCGTCGGCGAGTGGCTGCACTTCGCTCGGCGCGGCCACGTCCAACCGTGCCGTCCGCTGCGCGATCACGTTCTTGACGGCGATCCTCAGGCTTTCCAGCGGCGCCAGGCCGACGGT
>NZ_RZRX01000022.1:0-41118 GCF_003997405.1 Mesorhizobium sp. M2A.F.Ca.ET.042.01.1.1 | reverse complement strand
GGTGGGTAACAGCCTCCCGATAGATGGCGGCCTGCGGCAACGCCACCATTCCGCCAATGTCATGGCCGCACATGGCGTAGCGTTCATGCCCAAGGGCAACCATGACCTCGTGCGCGTCGCGCGCCATCGTGGCCTTGTCATAGCCGTCAAGCGGGCAGTCGGAAAAGCCCGCGCCGCGCAGATCCATGGCCACCACGCTGAAATGCTCGGCGAGCAGCGGCATCACATGGTGCCATTCCCACCATGTTTCCGGCCAGCCGTGAAGCAGAAGGATCGGCGGGCCCGAGCCTCCCGTGACGGCGTTGATCTTGATGCCATTCACCGGCACCAGCTGCTGGGTAAACCCTTTCAGAGTTGCGATCATGATCGCTTTCCAATCGATGTTGAGGTTCAAAGAGAGCTCGCGGCCGGCGCTTAAGGCTGGTCGAAATCGGTGGCGATCGTGAAGTCGCGCCAGGCGTCGATATCGCTGTGGAAGGCAGCCAGCTTTCGCTCGGCGATCGAATGCGCGACTGGGCCGAGTGGCAGATGAAGCGGGGCATCATCGGCATCGACTGCCTGCAGGATGACCGCGATCGCCTTGTCGGGATCGCCGGCCTGATTGCCGTTGTTGGTTTCGCGATAGTGCTTGCGCGAGCTCGCGGCGTATTGCGGCATCTCGTTGGCCGCCATCGTGATCGAACGGCCAAGGAAATCGGTGCGAAACGGCCCAGGCTCGACGATCAGCACGCGGATGCCGAACGGCTTCAGCTCGCCGGCGAGCGCTTCGGATATCCCTTCCACGGCGAATTTGGCGGCGTGGTAATAGCCTCCGCCGCCACGGCCCTCGATGCCCGCGCCGGACGACATATTGACGATCGTTCCGCCCGAACGTCGCAGGACGGGCAGGGCTGCTCTGGTGGTTTCGATCAGACCGAAGACGTTTACCTCGAACATCGGCCGATATTCCTCGGGCGTGCCTTCCTCGATCGCGCCGAACAGCGCGTAGCCGGCATTGTTCACGAGCACGTCAAACCCGCCAAAGGTCTCGGCCGCCTTTGCGACCGCTGCCTTGGCTGCCGCCGCATCGGTCACGTCGAGTGGCAAGGTGATCATGCGGCCGCCGAAAGGGTCGGCCATTGCCTCGATCGTCTTGACATTGCGGGCCGTCGCGATGACCCGGTCGCCGCGCTGTGCTGCGGCGAGCGCGAGCCGCTGGCCGAAGCCGCTTGAGCAGCCTGTGATGAGCCAAGTTTTCATTACATCTTCTCCGAGTTGTTTTCAGACGACGCCACGCTGTCGCCGCCGCGAGCCGTCATGTCGGCCATGATCGACCACACGTGCCGATGCGTTGGCCGGTCGCGATGCCGAAGCCACAGGGGTGGCGTCGGCGCATGGGTCACGGAACTTCCGCAGCCCTGAGCCTGGACATCAGGGCGCCGGCTTCATTTGCTCGCCGCTTCGGCGATGACATCGGCGACTTCGCGCGGATGCGAGATATAAACCGCATGGCTGGCACCGGGCACCTCGGTGACCTTCGCACTTGCCCGCTTGTACATAGACCGCTCCGCCTCGGCGCTGATAGCCATGTCTAGCTCGGCCACGATGCCGTAGCTCGGCTTGGTCTTCCAGGCCGCGTGCTGTGTCTTGGTTCCGAGGATCTTCGCCGAAACCGGCACCTGCGAGTTAGTCATGAAATCCGTCTCGGCCTTGGACAGGTCAGCGGCGAATCCCGCCCGGAACTTCGCGGGATCGAACAGCAGGAAGCCGTCCGAAGTCGGCTTGAACGCGTCCGCGGTCGGACTCGGCCACTTCTCAAACACATCTCCTACGCCCTCGCCAACATCCGGGACGATGGCCGCGACATAGACAAGTGCCGAAACCTTCGGGTCGACGCCGGCTTCGGTGATGATCTGACCACCATAGCTGTGGCCGACGAGGACGACCGGCCCATCTTGCTGCTCGATAGCGCGGTGAACCGCCTGAACGTCATCCGCCAGCGAAGTGTTCGGTTCCTGAACGACCGTGACTTTCAAGTGCTTGGCGACCAGGCGTTCATAAACGCCCCTCCAGCCGCTGCCATCGACCAACGCACCATGAACCAAAATCACATTTTGGACCGGCTGCGCGAAAGCGGAGGGCGCGCCGAACACCACTGCAAGAGCCGCAGCACCGAGATAGAGAGACTTGAGAGACATTTGCCGATCCTTCCGAATGACATGGGGTGATACACGAGAGACGGTCCGGTCGACCGATGGGGGGAATCTAGGTGCTTAGATTTGTTCTTTAACTGACATAAATGTATTCTCGGCGTTCAGTTTTGTGTGGGTGGTTGCATGGAATGGAGTGACGTCAGAATCTTTCTTGCTATTGCGCGATCCGGCACGCTCGGCGGCGCGGCGCGTTCTCTTCAGACAAGCCATCCGACCGTCGGCAGGCGCCTCCGCGCACTTGAGCAGGCGATCGGCCACACGCTCTTCCAGCGCACAGCGGACGGTCTGGTTCTGACGGAAGAGGGCCACGGAATCGTCGCGCTGGCCGAGCAGATGGAAGAAGGCGCGCTGGCCATGGAACGCCGGCTTGCGGGGCAGGAGCAGAATCTCAAAGGCAGTCTGCGAATTTCGTCAGCGGACTGGTTCGGCGCCTATGTCCTGCCTCCTATCCTGGCGGATTTTTCCAAAGCCTATCCCAATGTCGACGTCGAGATCCTGACCGGCACGCGCCGGGTCAGCCTTGCCCAACGGGAGGCTGACGTCGCTTTTCGTATCGTTCCGTTCGACGCTGCCGATGTCGTTCAGCGGCGGCTCTTCAGGCTCGAATACGGCGTCTACATTGCCGAGGAGGCGCCTGATCCCAAATATGGCGATGGGACCGGTTTCCGGCTGATCACCCATGACACATCCACGGGCCATTTCCCTGACATCGCGTGGCTCATCGAGAGTTTCCCCAACGCGAGACCGGTCCTGCGGTCGAACAACCGCAACGTCCAGGGGCGTATGTGCAGGCAAGGCGTCGGCATCGCTGTCCTGCCCCGCGTAGTCGGCAATCAGATCCCGGGTATCCGCAGACTGGAACTCCCAACGTCGCCGCCAGCGCGAGACATTTGGATGGGATACCACCGGGACCTACGGCGTCTTCAGCGTCTTCGCGCGTTCATCTCGACCGTATCGGACCATCTCGTGAACGCGACCGCATGATGTGCGGCGCGGAAATGACTCAAGGTTCCCGGAGAAACACCAAGATCGCTGTAGTCGTCTCGGTCTGTCGCTCCTCGGAGCGGTCGAACGGGCAATCGATCCCGGCGTGCGATTGAGGTAGTCGGAGAGCCGGTGGAGTAGGATACCGTCCCTTCCCGCACGGAGCTTCTCCGGCAGGCCACGGACCTGATTGAATGCGAACCGCCATGGGTGAATTCCATGTTTGGGTTGGTGAGGTCGTAGTCGCCCGGTTGCGGCAGCGCCGGAATCTGCCTGAATGCATCGAATGGATGGGCGATGAGCAAGAACCTCGTATGCGAAGGCTTCTATCCTTGCGCCATAGATATTGCGGGTTTGCGATAGACCTCGATACATACGATGGGTGCCGGTCAATCGACGGCACAGGGCCGTCGGATTATCTCGAGACTTCTAGGATTGCATCAGCGAACGCTTGCGGCGCCTCGCGTGGCACAAAGTGACCAATGCCAGGAAGAAGTCGCCGTTCATAGCCGCCGCTGAAGTAGCGTTCCTTGTGCTCCGAGGTGAATGGCAGGTTATCCCGATCATCTGCGCCCTGCAGCATGATCGTCGGCACGCTGATCACGGGCGGCTCCGCCAGATGGCGCTCTATCTCCTCGTGCTCTGGGGCTCCTTTGGCATCGTGCCACCGCTGCCGATACGCGTGAATGCTGACTTCGGGCCAGTCGGCATTGTCGAGGGAAGCGGTTGTCTCTTCGAATTCAGCGTCTCGGTTTGGCCATGGCGGTGACCAGCTTTCCCACAGATACTGGCAGAGCCGCTTGCGATCCTCGCGGTACGCCTTCTCGCCATGCGCCGTGTTGACGTACCACTCGTACCAGTAAGCGCGCGCCAACTCGTAGGGCATCTGGCTCGCCGGAATCGCGGTGGCATAGCCCGCCGCTGCAGCGACAGCGCCGACCATCCGTTGCGAAAACAGCGCCGCTACACATAGGCCGCACGCGCACCCCAATCATAACCTCCGACCACGACGCGGTTGAGGTCGAGGACGTCGAGTAAGTGCGCGAGATTGAGCGTGAGGGCGGCGATCGCCCCGCTGCGCATCGTGGTGTCGCGCAAGAACCGCGTTGGGCCGGAGCCGCGCAAGTAAGGCCGATAAATTCGGAAATTCGCGCCGCCCAGTCTCTCGATCACCTTGTCCCAGCAGCGCGCGTCGTCCGGCCAGCCATGGACAAGAACGAGCGGCCGGCCGTCGGTCGGTCCCGTGACCTCATAGGCGATTTCCAGTACGCTCGTGCGGCAGGTGCGGAGGGCCTGTTGGGGCATGGTTTACGCTCCTTCGGGGTGCTTGACGGGCCTGAGCCATCTCATCGTAAGCGACACGTCCATCTCGTCTAAGGCACCGGCTCTTGGATAACCCGCCCATTCTCAAGATGGTCGAGCGTCCCGTCATAAATCGATATCGGCGGATGGCCGCCGGGATCGGTCAGCACGTCGATCAGCGCCACCGTGGAGGACTTTGCCGCTCGATCGAAAGCGGTGTCGAGGTCGCGTGCGCGCTCCACAGTCTCGCCATGGCCGCCGCAGGCGCGCGCGATTGCCGCATGGTCGACCTGGCCAAGGTGTCCGGAGCTGGTGTAGCGGCCGAACTTCGCCGTCTCGGCATCCTTCTGATAGCCAAGCACGCGATTGTTGAGCACGACCACCGTTACCTTGATGCCGGCCCGCACCGCGGTTTCCAGCTCCGCCCAGGCATGCGCAAAACCGCCATCACCAACCACAACGATCACCTCTGCATCGGGGCGCGCCAGCTTGGCACCGAGCGCGAGCGGGAAGCCCCATCCGAGGCCGGCCAGACCCCGTGGCGAGATGATGCGTGTTGTGGCATGGCCGGTGCGAAGCTGGCCTGCAATCCAGTTCGACGAATAGCTGGCATCCGCTGCGACGACGGTTTCCGGAGACAAGCGCTTTTGGATCGCCGCGAGAACGCGCTCGGCGCGGATTGGCTCGGCGTCGGATATCAGAGGCGCGCGTTCCCGCTCGAACATCGCCCAGGCATCGGCGATACGGCGTTCGATCGCGCGCCGATCCCGGTTGTGGCTGCCCAGCGCGCCTGTGAGCGCATCGAGCGTGGCGCGAGCGTCGCCGAGGAGGCGCGTCGCTTCGTAGTTGCGGCCAATCTCTTGCGGGTCGATGTCGATATGGATCACGCCTGTCGTGTCTGGGATCAGCGACCATCGGTCGGTTCCGTCCTCGTTGCTCCGGTTGCCGACGAGCAGAACCAGATCGGCATCCTGGACGATGCGCTTGGTGTGGTGGCCGAGCCCGCCAGGACCGGTGAGATTTCCTATCGCACCCATGGCGAGCGGATGCGTCTCGGAAATGGCGCCTTTGCCCATATTGGTTGTCGCGACCGGCGCAGCGGCCTTTTCGGCGAAGCGCAGCAACGCCTCGCATGCGCCCGAGCCATGCACCCCGCCGCCCGCGATGACGACCGGCAGGCGTGCGCGGTCGACGAGCCGCGCCGCTGTGCGGATCGCTGTATCATCGGGGCGTGGCCGGTCGACCGGCCATGTGCCGAGCTGCATTTCACGGTGCCCCGGCTTTCTGGCTTCAGTCTTGTGCAAATCAACTGGCAGCATCAACACGGCCGGGCCCGGCTTGCCACTGGCAGCAGCGATGAACGCTCGATCGAGATGATCTTCGACGCCGTCGGCGCTTTCGAGAAGATGGAACCACTTGGTTACCGGGGCGAATAGCGCCTTGTGGTCATATTCCTGGAAGGCATTCCTGCCGATGTGAGAGCGATCCACCTCCTGCATGATTGCGACGATCGGGCTGCCAGCTTTTGTCGCCTCGGCGAGCGGCGCGACCGCCAATGCTGCAGCGGGGCCGTTCTGGCAGATGAACACCGGCACACGTCCGGAAATGCGTGCAAAGCCATCAGCGATGGCCCCACCCATGTTTTCCTGGCGATAGGTGATATTGCGGATTCCACGATCCTCGCAGGCAAGAACCAGCGCGGTCGGCACACTCTGGCTCAGGATGAACCCCACGCCATGCCGAACCAACCCGTCGGCGACGACATCGACGATCGTGCGATGCGCGTTAGACATGCCGTCAACTCCTTCCGGTGAGCGTGCCGATGTCGTCGGCCCTGAGAAAGCCTCTGACAACCCCGACGGTCTTTGCGTTGTCCGCCGTCGGTTGGAATTCGGCCGACCGTCGGGATTGCCTCAAGGTGAAACGGCGGGTGCCTCACTGCCTTTCATCGGTGTCCGACATGACACAATCGAACAGGCGCGGGTCCGTGCCGAACCAACACCTGTGAAACAAATCATGCGCCAATGTGTTCCGACGGCATGACGAGTTTTTGAAAACGTCGAGACTTCAGGATTGCATTATGTCGGACAATAATTTCCGCCTGCGCTGGGATTCCGCCGCACCAGCCTCATTGCGTGCGCGGATTCCGGGTTGGCGAGGCCATCCGCAGAGATAGCGGTTTTCGGTGGTGAACGCCGCCCCTCATCTTTCAGCGGCAATCAGGGACGGGAAGAGAGTTACTCCCCGCCCCTGGCATGAATTATTTGTTGGCGCCGCCCAGCGCCCTGAGCTTCTCGCAGAACACGGCGTAAGGCTTGCTCATCGCCGCGTCCTGGCATTCCCTCGTCATATTGTCTTGGTAGTTCTTGGGCATGCCAGCCCAAACCTTCTTCATTTCATCGACTCGATCAGCAAAAACCTCGCTGACTTTCTTCGATCCCCTGTCATCAGGATTCGGCCGCTGTCAGGCCGCCGGTCGATGCTTACATGACCGGCGCATGGCGATTCGACAAAGCGGGAGCATCTCGTACAAGATTGACCTGTCGTGCCGCGTAAAATGGGGTGTTTGCATGCTGGCTGAGCCGATAGGTCAGCTTACTTGTGGATCTTGGACCGGCCGGGCGTTGGCTTCCGTGGGAGGCAGCGCCACCGTGCCGATGAGACAGCGTCCATGGAGCCAGGAAGCGCGCAATCGCAGGTGAGGAGAAAGATGTGCATCAGGATGCGTCGATGGATGCTCAAGTTGGCCGCCATTTCGGAGTTTCGACCGCTCCGTTCATGTCCATACGGCCGCTTCGCAACGAGTGCTTCTCAGTGACGCATCTCTGCTGTCCGGTGGGCGCCGACAATCCTCTGGCGATCCATCTCCCGGCCCAGCCCGCGTATTTCATGTTGCTTTACATGCGCGATGCCGAGCATTGCGATATCATGGCCGGCGGCATGGAGACTGTGGTGCGACGCTACAGGAAAGCTTCCGTGTGCCTCGTCGACTTGCATGAGGGCGCTTCAATCCGGCTCCATAGCGGCCTCGACGCACTCGCCTTTCACCTGCCGTACGGGCTCTTCAGTGAGGTCGCCAGCATTCCCCATGCCCCGGAAGTCGCACCCCTGCGCTGCCTCCGGGGTTCAGGGGAGCGAATCATTTGGAACATCGGCTGCGCCTTGCTGCCGCTGTTCGAACGGCAGGGCAACTCGGTCGACGACATGCTGCGTCCGATCGCCATCGCCGTCTGCATCCACCTCATGCAGCATTACGAGAGAAAGGTGCTGGACAGTGACGAGGCGCCGCTCACGGTTTGGCAGGAGAAGGATGCCAAGGAGTTCATGACCGACCATTTGAGGAAGTGCGTAACGATTGCGGAGGTCGCAGCGAAGGTCGGGATGCTGGCTTCCGACTTCGTCGAAGCTTTCAGCGCCACGGTCGGCATCGCGCCCGAGCAATGGCTGGCCCTGCTCCGAGTGGATCAGGCCAAGGACTATCTCCGCGACCGACGGCTTACGACGGCCGAGATCGCCGCGCGATGCGGCTTTGCCGACGAATTGCAATTCAACGATACGTTTCTCAAACAGACGGGGATGACGCCGGGCGATTGGCGAAGGGGCTTGTATCACTGATCCGGAAGGGGGCTTGCGCCCTGGCCCGGCTTGTTGGAAGGACATTGCGATGAGGTCATTTCTCGGTCGGTCTTCACGGCATCTGTTCGTGACGCCAAAAGCTGCGGACGATAGAATTGCACCGCCCGGGGCTTTCGAGGACTTGGTCTGATGTCATCGGCTTCCCCAGAGAAGCTTGCTGACGGACAGCCTTTGGCAGCACCGACGGTGCCGTCGCTGACAGTCGGCGACGTCGAGATCGCACGCACCTTCGATGATGCCGGCAATCTCGACAGGATGGAGCCCGTTTCCAGCGGCGAGGCATTCAACGTAACTGTGCAACTGAGAGACCTTGAGCGGCAAAAGGTCTGGCGCGACGGCAAACTTCTTTTTGATGGCGGACGCCGGAGCGGCGACCTCATGATCAACGACCTGCGCTACCAGTGGCAGTGTCAGTATCTTTCGCCCTTCGACAAAGTTCGCTTCCGGGTTCCCTTCTCTTCACTGCATTCTTTCGCGGAAGACGCCGGGCGGCCCGAGTACCGGACCTTGTCCTGTCCACCTGGGACCAACGACGACGTCATGCTGGGGCTCGCACGTGCGCTGATTCCTTCGCTTGAACACCCGCAGGAGGCGCATCCGCTCTTCCTCGAGCAAATCAATCTGGCGATGCTGGCGCATCTGATCCAGAGCTACGGCGGCGTTTATTTTCCATCCCGCAACAAAGGTGTCCTGGCGCCCTGGCAGGAGAAAAGGTCCACCGAATTTCTGGTCGGCCATGTTAACGCCTCCTTTTCTATCGCCGAGCTCGCGGCAGCTTGCGAGCTCTCACGCAGCTATTTCATCAAGGCCTTCAAGCAGAGCTTCGGCCGGACGCCGCATCGCTGGCTGACCGAGTATAGAATCGCCCGAGCCAAGGATTTGCTGTGCCTCGATATGCCTATTGCCGAAATCGCGATCGTCTGCGGCTTCGCGGACCAGAGCCACTTGACGCGTGTCTTCTCTGACCACGTTGGCGTTTCGCCGGGACGCTTCCGTCGAACCTTCGCCGACCTGGATCCGGGCGAAAAGAAATAGACCGTCGGATGCCGGTCAACCGCCGATCTGCCTCCGCCAACCGGCTGGCGTCGTGCCGATAAGCCGGCGGAACACACGCGTCATGTGACTCTGGTCCGCGAAGCCACAAGCGATCGAGATCTCTGCGAGAGAAGCGCCAGACTTTCGCATTCGATCCTTGACCTTCTCGATGTTACGCTTCTGCAGCCAGCGATGAGGCGTCATGCCCGTGGTGCGCTTGAAGGATCGTGTGAAATAACTGACCGAGAGGCCGCACGCACCGGCAAGCTCCACCAGTGTAACATTGCCGTTTGAGTGGGCGTCGACGACCTCCATGGCACGACGTAGCTGCCACGGGGCGAGCACGCCGCTGTGGTGAAGCCTCGAAGCGTCGGCCTCACCGTATTCGATCGCCATATGCGATGTGAGAGCAAGTCCCATGTGGTCGAGGAACAGGCGGCTCGTTTGTGCCGGCTGCTCGAAGGCCGGGATCAAAGCATGCGCGAGGCCGCGGACGACCGGATCGTCTGTGTCGGCGCCGGGCGCCACGTTGAGGGTTTCGATCTGCCCCGAACCTAAATCCTCCTGCAAGGCATCGAGCGCCGGGCGTGGGATATAGAGGTTGATACAATCGAAGGCGGTCTGCAGGTCTGCCTCCGTCTCACGCTTGTGGTCATAGAGTGTGAAGTTGCCCGCACGGCCGATTGGAAAATCAATCCATCTTCCGTCGATCCACAACTGGCCGCGGTAATCGCGGAGTTGAACCGAGATCATGAAGGCATCTTCAATGACCGCCTGCCGCACATAACCGTGACCGGGGCTGCCTCTCGTCAAGCGAGTCGCCGTCACGGTTCCTTTGTCGAGAACAGACGACTCGATGGTCTTCGCGCTCTTCACGCGGAGATAGTCCATGTTGCGGTTGGACGGCGGAGGGTCCTTCGACACGCTCGCTCCTTGGCGCTGGAGCATAGGGCACGGCAACAGTATCCCAGCAACGAGACTTTTCGACAATACAGGCGTTGCGCGTTCCGACAGGGTTCGAATCTGCCGAGATCGATTTCGATGCATTCGTGAAGCGGCAAACATTCATGCGATCGACGGTGCAAGAGGCCAGGCCGCGTTCGAGCGTTGGCCGAAAGATGGAGCTGTGGCTCGAAATGCCAGAAACGCACAACCACTCTCCAAACGAGCGGCATGCGCGCGGTGCGCTGGACGGTCTCGGTTGCCCATTGTCAAAGCTGCATAGTGATCGCCAGATCCTCGGCGACTTCATGACCTTCTACCGGAAGACATCGGACTCGGCTGAGATCGGTCGGGTGGAGACGCCGGCGACGAACAGGGGTTTCCTGATCGGGCTTTCGGGAACGGGCGGTCACAGGCGCACGGTTTTCAAGGGAAACAGCGCGACCGATCACGATTTCGGTGAGAACAGCGTCTATATTCGCGACTTCTCCGAGCACTACAAGGCCGACCTGCGCGGGTCTTTCGACTTCGTGCTGCTGGAAGTGACAAACGCCGCGCTCGCGCGCATCGCGGACCGGGAAGGCGAATCGAGCCGGGTCGACCTCTCGCGTGGGGTGCATGACGCGGATCCCGTTCTTGCAGGCCTGCTCGGCGCGCTCTTCTCGACGAGCCCGCAACCGAGCAAACCAAGTGCCTTGTTCATCGATCAGATGTCAGTCGCCATCGGGACCCATATCCTGCAGAGATACGGCGTCGGCGAGCCTGCGCCGACCGGTCGACGATATGCGCTGTCCTCGCGGCGCGTTGCCACGGTCGTCGAAATGATCGACAGCCGACTGAACGGCAATATCTCGATCGACAATCTGGCTTCAGCGTGCGGTCTCTCGTCGGCGGTCTTCACAAGCGCCTTCCGCGAAACCACCGGCAAGACCCCGCATCAGTGGTTGATGAAAAGACGGGTCGAAAAATCCCGCGGACTGCTTCTCAACTCGAACCTGTCGCTTGTGGAGATCGCCCGGAGCTGCGGTTTCACCGATCAGAGCCATTTCACCCGCATCTTCGCCCGCGAAACGGGCACGCCTCCGGGCGCGTGGCGGCGAAACCAGCGGTACTAAAGCATGTCTCCCGAAAGTGGGAACCGGTTTCGGGATAAAGACCTGCGTAACACCGAAGACCCTGAAGCGCATGGAGCGAATCCGAAGGATCGCGACGCGCCTTAAGCAGACACGCCAACATCCGGCGGTCGCTCATCAAGCTCCTCAATGCCGCGACAGCATCAAAGAGATGATGACTTCATCCGGTGCCGCCTTCGCAGTCAGCGCAATCATTTCGAATTCGCGATGCCGGCGCTCGTCATTTCGCGAATATTTCGCAGGGCCGCGGCGATCTTGCCGGCCGCCTCAGCGGTACCCGCCACCTTAATCGCGCTCCGCTTCTGGACGATGCCAGCCGGAATGGGCGGGCAGTCGGCGATGAACGGTGCCTTTTTCGCGCATCTTTCGGTCTGCGCAGCAAGCTTCGCCCTGGTCGCAATCAACGACCTGCCACGCGTCACACGGCCCTCGGCCCAGCGCGGCCGATATTCCAGTTGCCTTTGTTCAAAACGCGATCGGGTTGGACAAGCCAGTCCGGAACTCATCTGAGAGGATCGTCGGGACCGGCGAGAATACCGCTTCGACCCAGCCGCTCGGCAAATAGGAATTTGAGATGACAAACCTCGATGCACTCCATCTCTCGCGCCGCCAAGCCCTTGTGGCGGGCGCGACCGTTTCGCTCGCGCTGGCCGTGCCGGCCTTCGCGATGAAAAAATCGTCCTCCAACCAGAGCAAAGGAACTCATGCCATGACCCATAGCTTCGTCACGACCAAGGACGGCGTCGATATCTTCTACAAGGACTGGGGTCCCAAAGACGCCCAGCCGATCATGTTCCACCATGGCTGGCCGCTGTCGTCGGACGACTGGGATGCCCAGATGCTGTTCTTCGTCAACCATGGTTTTCGCGTGATCGCTCATGACCGTCGCGGCCATGGGCGTTCCTCCCAGGTCTCCGGTGGCCACGATATGGACCACTATGCCGCCGACGCCTCGGCCGTGGTCGAGTCTCTCGACTTGAGGAATGCGGTTCACATCGGCCATTCCACCGGCGGTGGTGAAGTGGCTCGCTATGTCGCCAAGTTCGGCGAGCCGCAAGGTCGCGTCGCCAAGGCTGTCCTCGTCAGCGCCGTTCCGCCGCTCATGCTGAAGACGGAATCCAATCCGGGCGGGCTTGCTCTCGAGGTCCTCGACGGAGTCCGCGCCGGCGTCGCCTCCAACCGGGCCCAGTTCTTCCTGGATTTCCCCACCGGCCCGTTTTATGGCTTCAACCGGCCGAACGCGAAGGTCTACCCAGGCGTTATCCAGAACTGGTGGCTTCAGGGCATGATGGGCAGTGCCAAGGCCCATTACGACGGCATCAAGGCGTTCTCGGAGACGGATCAGACCGAGGACCTCAAGCGGATCACGGTCCCGACGCTCGTCATGCACGGCGACGACGACCAGGTGGTGCCGATCGACGATTCGGCCAAGCTCTCCGTGAAGCTTCTGAAGAACGGCACGCTCAAGATCTACGAAGGGTATCCGCACGGTATGCTGACCGTCCACGCGGATGTCATCAACCCCGACCTGCTGGCCTTCATCAAGGGCTGACCTGAGGGCAGTTCGCGCACAGAGGCGTGGCGGAATTCGTTTCGCCACGCCGCGTCCTGCCGGCAATGGAGATCCGGCGGTAGGCCGGCGCCGATCTTCGAGGAGATGAACATTGCCGAGGTTGCCCCTTCCCATCCTGCTGAGCTTCAACGGTGGATATGTCGACACTGTTGGCTTCGTTGCGCTTGCCGGGCTGTTCACGGCCCATGTCACCGGCAACTTCGTGACCCTTGGAGCATCGATCGCGCTCGGGACCGGTGGCGCGCTCTCCAAGCTGGTGGCGCTGCCGGTCTTCTGCATGGTCATCATGCTGGTGCGGCTCCTAAGCCAGTGGCTCGAGCGCAGCCGGAAGTCTGTCATGACCGTTCTGCTGTGGTTGAAGCTCGTTCTCTTCGCTATCGCCGCCACCTTTGCCGAGGTCCACGGCCCCTTCGACGACGGCAGCAGCCTCGCGGCGTTCGCCGCTGGCATGATCCTGGTGGCGGCGATGGCGATCCAGAACGCCTTTCACCGTGTTCATTTATCCAAGATGCCGCCCACGACGCTCATGACCGGCACGACGACGCAGATCATGCTTGACCTGGCAGATCTGATCGGCGGCCTGGCGCAGGGCGACCTCAAGCCGGTCAAGGAAAGGCTAAAGCGGATGAGCGCCAGCGTCTTGGCCTTCGCGCTTGGTTGTGCTGCTGCGGCCGTTGCGTTCCTGCTGTCGCGCACCTGGTGCTTTGCCGTTCCAGTCGCGTTGGGCGCCTTAAGTCTCTTCGCATCCGTCCGTCCACCTGAAAAGGCAAGCATCGAGGCGCCTTTGGACAGCGCCCACACCGAATGACGAGACGAATTTGACAAGACGGAACGAGCCGTGGACGGGCAGCGCCCCCGAGCCAGTGAGGAGCGCCCGGTCCGTCCGGAGGTCAGCTTGACGACGACGCTTCGCGCGAGGGCTTTGATAGGATCTTCGCCAACACAACGACCATTGAACCCAGTCGGTTCGAGCGGCGCCAACTCAATGCAACCGAGGAGTATTCAACCATGGAAGACAGCCCCAAATTGCGCATGAGCGCGGCATTGCACACCCGATCAGGTCTTTCCAACGAGGCGGTACACGAGATCTCGACCGCGGCCACGGTCCTGCTGGCCGACATATTCGCGCTTTACATCAAGACCAAGAACTTCCACTGGCATATGTCAGGACCGCATTTCCGCGATTACCACCTGCTTCTCGACGACCAAGCCGATCAGATTCTGGCCGTGACCGATCCGCTGGCCGAGCGGGTGCGCAAGCTCGGTGGCACCACCATCCGCTCGACCGGTGATATCGCGCGCCGCCAGCGGTTCCTGGACAACGATGCCGACTTCGTCCAGCCGCACGAGGCGCTGGCGGAGCTGCGCGAGGACAATGGCACATTGGTCGCCCGCATGCGCGCCATGCACGATCTTTGCGACGAGCACGGCGACGTTGCGAGCGCGAGCCTGCTCGAGAACTGGATCGACGAAGCCGAGCAGCGGGTCTGGTTCCTGTTCGAGACCCTTCGTACTACAAACTGATAGTGTCGATGTCAGCCATGATCCTCGCCATAGTTCCTGCTGTGCCATTCGCGCGCGACTACCGCGTCCTCCGGCACAAGCTCATGCGCTGCTTCGATGGTGTGCACTCGCAGCGTCGCGCCGTACGCTCCGAACCAATTCGCCAGCCGAGAGCCGTCGCCCAACGGATCGCGCGAGCCGGGGACCATCAGAACGTCAACGTCAGTTAGGTCGGCCGCGGGCAAAGTCTCCAGAACCGGTATTGCCCGCAACAGGATCGCTCGAGAGATGACTCCCGGTTGGAGACCAATCACCGCGGCCGCGAAGTTCGCGCCGTTGGAAAAACCCAGGAAGGTCATGCGTGCGGGCTTGAGCCCGTAACCTGTGATGGCGCCTCCCACGAAAGCGGCGAACGCCTCGGCCTCAGCCTTGATGTCCGCCTGGTCGAAGGTTGTGGCCGTCACCCGGCGGAACCAGCGCGCGCTGCCCTCTTCGTGGCTGCGTCCACGCACGCCGAGCAGTGTGGCGCGCGGCGCCACCCGATGCGCCAACGGCATCAGAACCGCTTCCGTCCCGCCGCTTCCATGCAGCACGACGATTGTGCTGCCGTCCGGATCTTCGGGTGTGAAGAAGCGATGCACAAATGGCAGGTCGCGCCGCGGCAAACGCGGCTCTCCAGGCATGGCGAACTGCGGCAACATGATCTGAAGATCGTCGGCGCAGTCTTTGTCGGTCGGCGGCAGCATCAGGGTCGTCCCCAGGTGCTCCGGTGCTTCGTCGACAGCGAAACCCGGCCCGTCCGTTGCCACTTCCAGCAATGTGCCTCCCGGTTCGCGCACGTAAAGCGACGTGAAATAGCGCCGATCGTGGACATTGGTGGGCGATGAATTGAGCTTCGACAGTTGCGTCCGCAACGCGCTAATGGCCGCCGCGTCCGGAGCACGGAATGCGACGTGGTCGGCTGTACCGGTGCCGGGAACGCCAGGCACATAACCAGAGCCATCGCGGATGTCGACGGCATCGGTGGCAGACAGAAGGCGCGTGATATTGCCCCGGCTGGGACCACGCTGATAACCGAACCTCTCGATGAAAGCAGCGGTCTCTTCCGGGACCTCCGACAGGATCGTCAACGCCCGCAACCGTCGCGGGGCGATTTCCAGGTTGCCCCATGGATGCGACGCTGGAATATCGGAGACGACCAGCTTGACGATGAAGCCGTCCGGATCCTTCAGTCGCAACACGGCTTCGCCGAACTCGTGCGTCGGCCCATCCACCGCAACGCCGTATCGCAGCGCGCGCGTCATCCACTCGCCGAGGCTGGCTGGGGGAATCGCGAAGGCTATTTCAAGAACCTGGCCATTGCCAACGCGCCCTGGCGCGCCGTCTTCCCAGACAAGGAAGGTGACGAGCGAGCCAGGAGAGCCAAGCCTGTCACCGTAAAAAAGATGCAGCTGTTCGGCATCCTCATAGCCGCCGGTGCGCTTGACCAGCCGCAATCCAAGGAAGCCAACATAGAAATCGACATTCGCCTGCACATTGCGGGTGATCAAGGTGACATGATGAATGCCACTTGACTGAAGAGCGATCATGTCGACGTCCTCGGATTGTTGATACCGGCGTTGCCGGCGGAAAGCGCGCCCCAGCGGTGGCGGTTGAAAGCGGTTCCGAAATGCCACCGAAATCAGACAAAGCACAGTTCAATTCTACAAGACGCAAGCGCCCACTTTTCGCACCCTTCGGCGACAAAGAGGCCCTCCAACGCGATGGACCGGCCTCTCCATTACGGCACCGGGTGCGCAGATGAAAGTCTACTTACTATCCCTTGGCGCGGGCCTGCTCGTCGGCGTCATCTACGGCCTTATCAACGTTCGTTCACCGGCGCCGCCGGTCGTGGCGCTCGTGGGGCTTCTGGGCATCTTGATTGGTGAGCAGTTGCCGCCGCTGGTGCGGGGTCTGTGGGCCAAGGAGTCGGCCCTGCAGTCCTGGGAGAATCAGGTCAGGCCTCATGTCTTCGGTCACCTGCCGCGCGGCGCCCAGCCGGGGCAGGACGAGATGAAGAAAAGCGAGCGCGCGTAGTGCCGACGCGTCGCGCCGTCCTTGGCGGGCTCGTCCTTCCCGGCCTTGCGCTGTCCGCCTTGGCCCAAGGCCAATCCCAACAACCCGGAGACAAGCCTTTGACAGCAGACGTCATCTTCCACAGCGGCCAGATAACCACGCTCGACCGAAGCAGGCCGTCGGCAAGTGCCGTCGCAATCAAGGATGGCGTGTTCCTCGCGGTTGGTGGCGAGGCGGACGTGATGGTCCATGCCGGTCACAATACTGAAATAGTCGACCTCAAGGGACGCCGGGTGCTTCCGGGACTGATCGACAACCATCTGCATATCATCCGCGGCGGATTGAACTTCAACATGGAACTGCGTTGGGACGGCGTGCGTTCGCTGGCGGATGCCATGGGCATGCTCAAGCGCCAGGTTGCGGTGACGCCGCCGCCGCAATGGGTGCGTGTCGTCGGCGGCTTCACCGAACATCAGTTCGCCGAGAAGCGCCTGCCTACGATCGAGGAACTCAATTCGGTAGCACCCGACACCCCGGTGTTCATTCTGCACCTCTACGACCGAGCCTTGTTGAACGGGGCGGCACTGCGTGCTGTCGGTTACGGCAAGGATACCCCCAACCCGCCCGGCGGTGAGATCACCCGCGACGCCAACGGTAATCCGACCGGCCTGCTGCTTGCCAAGCCCAATGCCGGCATCCTCTATGCGACGCTCGCCAAAGGGCCCAAGCTGCCCTTCGATTACCAGGTCAATTCGACCCGCCACTTCATGCGCGAACTCAACCGACTCGGCGTGACGGGGGCGATTGACGCCGGCGGCGGCTTCCAGAACTATCCGGACGACTACGCCGTTATCCAGAAGCTCGCCGATGACGGTCAATTGACCATCCGCCTCGCCTACAACCTGTTCACGCAGAAGCCGAAGCAGGAGAGGGAGGACTTTCTCAACTGGAGCAGAACCTCCAAATACAAGCAGGGCAACGACTATTTCCGCCACAACGGCGCCGGCGAGATGCTCGTCTTTTCGGCCGCCGATTTCGAGGATTTCCGTGAACCGCGCCCCGACATGCCGCCTGAGATGGAAGGCGACCTCGAGGGCGTCGTGCGCATCTTGGCCGAGAATCGCTGGCCCTGGCGCCTGCACGCGACTTATGACGAGACGATCTCGCGCGCGCTCGACGTTTTCGAGAAGGTCGACCGGGACATTCCCCTCAAGGGGCTGAATTGGTTCTTCGACCACGCCGAGACCATCTCGGAGCGCTCGATCGATCGCATAGCGGCGCTTGGCGGCGGCGTCGCCGTGCAGCATCGCATGGCCTATCAGGGCGAGTATTTCGTCGAGCGCTATGGCGCTCGCGCAGCCGAGGCGACCCCGCCGGTGGCACGGATGCTGGGTAAGGGTGTGAAGACTTCGGCCGGCACCGACGCCACCCGAGTCGCCTCCTACAATCCCTGGGTCTCGCTCTCCTGGCTGGTCACTGGCCGCACCGTCGGCGGCCTCCGCATGACCCCGCAGCGCAATTGCCTCGATCGCGAGACCGCGCTCAGGATGATGACGGAGAAGGTGACCTGGTTTTCCAACGAGGAGGGGAAGAAGGGCCAGATCGCCGTCGGCCAATTCGCCGACCTGATCGTGCCCGACCGCGACTTCTTCTCGTGTCCGGAGGACGAGATTTCGCACATCACCGCCGATCTGACGGTTGTCGGTGGCAAGATTGTCTATGGCACTGGGGACTTCGCAAGCCTTGACGAAAGCGCGCCCCCTTCGGCCATGCCCGACTGGTCGCCGGTCAGGACCTTCAAGGGCTATGCGGCCTGGGGCGAACCGGAGGGTGCCGGCAAGCACTCCTTGCGGCGGGCAGCCATGACCAACTGCGGCTGCGTCAACTCCTGCGGCGTCCATGGCCATGACCATGCGCGGGCCTGGTCGAGCAGGCTGCCGGTCTCCGATCTCAAGAACTTCTGGGGCGCCCTAGGCTGCGCCTGCTGGGCGGTGTGATGCGCGACATCAGCCTTCCTGCGGACCGCCTTCTGCTCGTCGTGCTCTTCGCCGTCAGCGGTCATCGCCTGAAAATGCCAAACGCGGGGGTCAAGAAGATGCGTGGTTGCGAGAGCCAGCGCGGGCCAATCGGCCTTTTACGAAATGGGAGACCATGAACGATGTCGATATCGGATTCCGCGACCGTGCCTGCAAGCCAGGCTCCAGCACTACGTTGGTTCGCTTTGCTTCTGCTCTGCGCAGCCTACATTCAGGGACCGGTGACCAAGATACTCGATTTCAAAGGCGCCATCGGCGAGATGAGCCATTTCGGCCTGTCGCCCGCGCCCGTCTTCGCTGTCTTGGTGATCATCCTCGAACTCGTGACGACCGCGATGATCCTGACCGGCCGCTGGCGGTGGCTCGCCGCACTCTTCCTTGCCGGCTTCACCCTGGTTGCTACGTTCATCGCCCTGCGTTTCTGGGAGTTGCCGCCGGGACAGGAACGGATGATGGCGACGAACGCCTTCTTCGAGCATCTCGGCCTGATCGGCGGCTTCCTCCTGGTCGCGCTAGATGACCTTGTGCGGGTGAAGGGAGCGGCTAGCTGAGCGATGTGCCCTCGAGTTCCGCACCCCTGCAGAAGGTCTTCGCGGCGCGCTGGGCGGCGACGATTGTCGGCAACGTCGGCAGCTTCATGCGCGAGGGTCGCCTGCGCGTGGTTCGTCACGGATCTCTCAGGCGCTCCGGTTGCGGTCGCTATGGTGCAAGCGACCGCAAACTCTTTGCGAACTTCACCCAGGGCTGAACGCAGATCTGCTTAGGAGAGACTGACAAATGCGACAGGAGGTTATCGGTGCCGCAGTTCCGACGATGCTGCGAGGATCGGCGATCTATGCCATGGCGACCGCCGCGGGCATCGCAGTGGCGAACATCTATTACAATCAGCCGATGCTCGGCCTTATCGAAGAAGCGCTGCCCGGCCGACTGACTGAACTGGTGCCGACCGCAACCCAGCTTGGCTACGCCTGCGGACTTTTTCTGCTCGTCCCGCTCGGCGACATCGTTGAACGGCGGCGATTGATCGTTCTGCAGTTCGGCTTTCTCGCCATAGCGCTCGTGCTGGCCGCAATGGCCCCGAACGCATTGCTCGTCGTCCTCGCGTCTCTCGTGGTGGGGCTCTCGGCCACGGTCGCCCAGCAGATCGTTCCATTGGCCGCGCATCTATCGCCACCGGAGCGCAGAGGGGCTGCCGTCGGTACGGTCCTGGCGGGCATTCTGACGGGCATTCTATTGAGCCGGACGCTCGCCGGTTTTGTAGCGACCCAGGCGGGTTGGCGAGAGATGTTCTGGCTGGGTGCGCCGATGGCGCTCGCCGCAGGTGGGCTGATGTGGCTGATCCTGCCGGCGACACCGCCTGAATCCGACCTCAGCTATGGGAAGCTGCTGCGTTCGATCTTCGGTCTTTGGCGGGAATTTCCAGCCTTGCGGCTCGCGGCCATCACCCAGGCGCTTATCTTCGCGGCGTTCATTGTGTTCTGGACGGTGCTCGCCTTTCGACTTCAAGCGCCTCCTTTCCACCTTGGAGCGGATGTCGCCGGGCTTTTCGGCGTCCTAGGGGCCGTCGGCATCTTCGCCGCGCCGCTGGCCGGTCGCTTCGCCGATGCCCGCGGCCCCGCGCCAATTGTCGCGACGGGCGCCGTCGTGACATTGCTGTCCTGGTTCATCTTCGGTGCCTGGACCTCGCTCACGGGCTTGATTGTCGGTGTACTGCTGCTCGACTTCGCTATGCAGTCGGCCCTGGTCTCGAATCAGCACATCGTCTTCGAACTGCGTCCAGAAGCTCGAGCCAGGCTCAACACCGTCCTCGTCGGCGCGATGTTCCTTGGCGGTGCGCTCGGCTCCGCAGGCGGCACGACGGCCTGGCAACTCGGCGGCTGGACCGGTGTCGTCGGGCTCGGCCTGACATTCGCGCTCCTCGCAACGGCGATGCAGCTTGTGAATATCAACCGCCGCCCGCGTCACGCACGGGGTTCCTGATCGTCGCCGGCGCAAGCGCGGCGCGAAGTGAGCAGCAGATCATGCGTCTCGAAGCCGTTCTCGGCATCGATAGCGTGCTCGCCGGCGGGCCGCGCTCGCGCCGACATTCGATGGCCAGGAGGCCTGGCTGTCTCTTTCGTGCACGAGCCCATGAAACCGCAACAATGATCCGGCCTTGACGGGCTACCGGCGCAGCGAGGTCATCGGTCTGCGTTGAGGCGGAGTCGACATCGAGGGCAGTTGCCTGCGCCTAGCTGACAGCAAGGAGGGAGCATCAGTGCGTCCCATCGGCTGCCAGCCCTCGAATACCTCGAAGGTCACTGCGACGAGGAACAGAGTGCCGAGGACCACGTCTTTCCCGGCCGGGAGTCTGAACCGGTGCTCAGCACAAAAGCACCGCGTCAGACCAGGGCGCACACCGTCTTCGCCTCGAGATAGTTCTCCAGGCCGGGCGCGCCGTTCTCGTAGCCCCAACCAGACTGCTTGTGACCACCCTTGGGCAGCTCCGGCGAGAAGTAGGAGTGGCAGTTGATCCATACGGTGCCGGAACGGATGCGCGCCGACAGACGATGCGCGGTGGAGAGATCGCGCGTCCATAGGCTTGCCGCGAGGCCATAGGGCGAGTCATTGGCAAAGGCGACCGCCTCATCCAGCTCGTCGAACGGCGTCACGGCGACGACGGGTCCGAAAATCTCCTCGCGCATCATGCGCATCTGCGGCCTGACGCTTGTGACCACGGTAGGCTCGAAGAAGGTGCCCGTCCGCTTTCCGCCGACAACGATGTCGGCGCCGGCTTGCTCGCCTTCCGCGACAAAAGCCGCGACGCGTTCGGCCTGGACCGCGTTGACCAGCGGCCCGAGATCGGTATCGGGATCGAGCCCGTGACCGAGCCTCAGCTTCGCCGCCTCCCTTGCCAGCCCCTCGATCAGCTTTTCGCAGATCGAGCGATGGGCATAGACGCGTGAGCCGGCGACGCAGACCTGGCCGGCATTGGCGAAGATGCCGCGCGCGATGCCGGGGATCGCGAGCTCCATATCGGCATCGGGCATGACGATGGCCGGCGACTTGCCGCCGAGCTCGAGCGTGAGCTTCTTCAGATTGCCGCTTGCGGCAGTGACGATCAGCTTGCCGACCTCGGTTGAGCCGGTGAAGGCGACCTTGTCGACACCCGGATGCGCGGCAAGCGCGGCGCCGACCGTCTCGCCCGGGCCGGTGACGATATTGACGACGCCGGCCGGCAGGCCGGCCTCGATCAGGAGCTCGCCGAGCCTCAGCGCCGTGAGCGAGGTCTCCTCCGCCGGCTTCAACACCACGGTGCAGCCGGTGGCGAGCGCGGGCGCGAGCTTCATCGCCGCCATCAACAGCGGCGAGTTCCACGGCGTGATGGCCGCCACCACCCCGATCGGCTCGCGCGTCGTATAGGCGAAGATCTTCTTGCCCACCGGCTGGTGTGAGATGGAGGTGGGAATGGTCGTGCCAAGGATCTTGGTGGCGAAGCCGGCGAAGTAGCGGAACTGCTCGGCGGCTGCCGGTATTTCGCCGAAGCGCGCGGTCTTCAGCGATTTGCCCTGGTCGAGGGTCTCGAGCTCGGCAAGCTCGTCCGCTTGGCGGTCGATCGCCTCGCCGATCCGCCACAAGAGCTTGCCGCGCGCGGAGGGCGTCATGCCGCGCCAGGCATCGCTCTCGAACGCGCAGCGAGCCGCCGCTACGGCCCGGTCGGCATCCTCCGCGGTGCCCTGCGCAAGCTTGGCGAGCAGGCGTCCGCTGGCGGGATCGGTGGCCGGCATGGTCGCGCCATCGGAAGCGTCGTACCATCGGCCGCCGATCAGGTGCTGCAGGCGTGGTCGCGCGAGAAAGGCCTTCACGCCCTCGTGCCTGGGATCGCTGTTTCGGATGGCGATGGTCATGGCCTGGATTCCGTTCTCAGCCGTGTGTCGGTTGCGGAGTGCTACGGTTCGCCATTGTCCTGACGGCGGCGAGCGCTCCACGGATGATGGAGTGATAGCCGGTGCACCGGCAGATGTTGCCTTCGAGCGCCGCGCGGATGGCGGGCTCGTCGGCGTCGAGGTGCTCACGCAGCAGCGCCGTGAGCGCGATCGTGAAGCTCGGCGCGCAGTAGCCGCACTGGAAGGCGTTCTCCTCGGCAAGCGCGCCGCGGATGATGGCCGCCTCGGGCAGGGCGTCGAGACCTTCAGGCGTGAGGATATCCGCGCCGTCGATCTGCCATGCCATCAGCAGGCAGGAATTCACCGGCCGCCCGTCCATCAGCACGGCGCAGGCGCCGCAGCGCCCGATGCCGCACGCCTTCTTGTTCGCCGTCAGGCCCAGCCGCTCTCGCAGCATGTCGATGAGGCGCATGTCCGGCGGAACCTGCATCGCCGTGTCCGCGCCGTTGAGGCGAAAGGCGACCGCAATCGTCTCGATCATGCCGCCGCTCCCAGCGCGTCGAGCAGCCTTTCGGCATCGAAGGGCGCGGCGTGCGGCCAGACGCCGGTCGCGTCGGCAACCGCATTGGCGATCGCCGGCGTGACCGCGCCGATGCCGAGCTCGCCGGCGCCGCGCGGCCCGAACGGGTCGCCGGGGTCGAGGTCCTCGAGCGCGTAGGTTGCGACGGATTCGGGCGCGTCGGCGATGCTGGGCATCATGTAGGTGTCCAGGTTGGCGGTGACGTAGCGGCCGTCCTGCATGGCGGCGTGCTCCGTCAGCGTGAAGCCGACGCCCTGCAGCCCGCCGCCTTCGATCTGGCCGAGATAGGCGGCGAGATCGAGGATCGGCCCGGCGGCTGTATGCTGGCTGAGATCGAGCACGCGCACCTGCCCGGTGATGCGGCTGACGGCCACCCGCGCCAGGGCCACGCCGAAGGCGAAGATCATACGGGCATTGCCCTCGAAATAGTCAGACTTGGGAAACTCGAAACTCGTTGCCGCGAAAGGCAGTTTCTCGGGATCGAGCCCTTCCGCCAGCGCGGCGAAGCTCAGCAGCAGCTCGCCGCTGTTCGAATGGCGCTCGACGATGCCGCCAGGTGCGATCGCCAGGGTCGCGGGCTCCCGGCCGAGGCGTTCGGCCGCGCGAGCGAGGATGCGCTCGGCCAGCGCCGGAGCCGTCTCCGCCGCGACCTTCCACACCACGAAGGTGCCGCGCGACGCCGTGGTCGAGCCGGATTCCGGGGTCCGGCCCGTATCGCCTGTCACCGGCCTGACGTCGTCGCGGCCGCAACCCAGCGCGGCGGCGACGGCGGACCTGATCGAGGTCAGCAGGCCTTGGCCCATCTCGTCCAAGCCGTAGAGCGCCTCGATCGCGCCGTCGGCGGCGAGCCGCAACGCGCCGCCTGCCGGGTCGGGCGGCAGCGTGCCCAGCCCGTTGCCTTGGTAGTTCATCGCCATGCCGATGCCGACGATCTCGGAACCCTCATCGGACGGGCCGCGAGGCTTTTGCCAGATCGGGTCGGCCGCAGCGGCCTGGAGCATTTCCTCGAGGCGCTCGGACGGCGCGACGACCTGGCCGAGATAGCCGCGCGTGCCAGGCTTGCGCATATTCCTGCGGCGGATTTCCAAGACATCGAGTCGGCATTCCGCTGCCAGCCGGTCCATCTGGCATTCGACGGCGTAGGCCATTTGGTTGGCGCCGAAGCCGCGGAAGGCGCCGCACACGCCGTTGTTGGTATAGGCGAGCCTGCCTGACGTGCGAACATTCCGAACCATATAGGGCCCGCAGGCGTGTTCGAGCGCAGTTTCCAGGACCGCGGGCCCAAGCGAGGCGTAGGCGCCGGCGTCGGAGATCACTTGCACTTCCTGCGCCAGCAGCAAGCCGTCCGCATCGCAGGCCGTGCGCATGCGGATCGTCATCGCGTTGCGCTTGGCGCCGGCAAGGACGGATTCGGCGCGGTCGAGCTGCAGGCGCACCGGCCGACCGGTCTTGAGGGCGAGCAGGGCGAGCGCCGGCTGCACGGTCAGCTCGTCCTTGCCGCCGAACGCGCCTCCCGTCGGACTGGTCACGACCCGGATCTTCTCCTCCGGCAGGCCAAGGATGCGCGAAAGCTGCAGCCGGTCGCGCAGGCCGTACTGGCCGCCGGCACAGACATTCAGCGTTCCATCCGTATCTACGAAGGCATGGCCGCCTTCGGTCTCCATGAAACCGTGCATCTGGCGCGGCGTTTCGTAGACGGCCTCGACGACGTGGGCGGCGCGGGCAAAGCCCTCGGCGATGTCACCGCGTTCGAAGCCGAGGGAGGTTTGCAAATTGCCCGCCGCGTGCACGGGCTCGGCGTCAGCTGAAAGCGCCTGCTCCGGATCGGAGACGACGGGTAGCGGCGCATAGCGCACCTGGATGAGGCCGAGCGCGCGCTCGGCGGTCTCGGCATCGACCGCCGCCACCGCTGCGACGGCATCCCCGACATAGCGGACCTTGTCGAAGCAGAGAGCCGCCTGGTCCTGCAAGACAATGCCGAAGGCGTTGCTTCCGGCGATGTCACGATGCGTGACGACTGCCGCGACGCCGGGCAAGGCCTCAGCCGCGCTTGTGTCAATCGAGAGAATCCTCGCGTGGGGAATGGCGGCGCGCAAGATCCGACCCACCAGCATGTCCGGCTGGCGATGGTCGGTCAGGTATTTCAGCCTGCCTTCGATCTTGGCCGGTCCGTCAGGGCGCATGTGCCAGCGCTCGCCGGCATTCGATCGCGTCAGCCGGATTTCGCCGGCCGGCGGCGTGGTGGGGCGGGCAGCCGGAGCGGAGGGCCTGGAGGGTTGCGCGTCAGTTTTGCCGCCACCCAGCCCATGCACGAGGGCGTTGGCAGCAACCTTGCGGCGATAGCGGGCGGAACGGAAAGCATCGTCCGGCGCGACGATCTCGCCCTCGATCGCCGCCCGCAATGCGTTCCAGTCGACGCCGGGAAACGGCTGGCCGACGAGCAGGGCCTCGGCTCCGCCGAGCCGGGCCGGCGTCACGACGCCTCCGCCGACGGCCAGGCGTGCGGCTGCGACACGGCCGTCGACGATCTCGATCATGCCGGCGGCGCCGATCACGCTCGGCGTGAAGGCGGCGCGAAGACCGATTTTGCGATGCGTCCAGCGGACATGTGCATCGGGAACCGGGACCGTGATCGCTTCGATGATCTCGCCGCCGGGCTCCCCGCGCAGCCATTCGGCAAGCGGCAAGGTCCGGCGTCCCATCACGGAGGAGCTTTCGACACGGGCGTCGAGCGCGAGCAGGGCAGGGAGCAGGCAGCCGGCTCGGCCGGCAACGTTGCCGCCGACCGTCGCCAGATTGCGGACCGCCGGGCCTGCGGTCGCGCGGAGTGCCGCGGCGAGCAATGGCAGCTCTTCGCGCACGGTCGCGTCACGCTCCACAGCGCCCAGCGTTGTGAGTGCGCCGATTCGGAACCCGTTGCCGGCAAGGACAATCCCCTTCAATCCGCCGATCTGGCCGATGTCGACAAGGCTGCGCGGCTTCGGCAGGCCTTTCGCCCAGTCCAATTGGAGCGCGGTTCCGCCGGCGACCAGTCTCGCATCGCCGCCGGCCACGATGGCCAGCGCATCGGCGATCGATGTCGGGCGAAGCACCTGCACGGTCAGTGCGCTCCCGTCGTTCCGAATCGCAGGCCCTTCTCCTTGAGCCAGCGACGATAGGCGACCGAAGAGCCGTCCGCCCGCGTCGGGATCTCCAGGCGCGGTTCGAGCGGCAGCAGGAGGGGACGCTGGTTCTCGACGATGATCCGGTCCTGCAGGAAAATCACCTGCTCGAAATTGAGCAGCGCCGTGTCGGTCGAGGTCGCGTCGACGAGATACATGACAGGCTGCGCGCGGCAGAGATCCTCCTCGATCGGCTGGATGAAAAGGGCGATGGCATCGAGGCGGTCCGGCGCGCTGGGGCAGACGCGGTAGAGCATCACCGCGAACGGGCTTGGCACGCGGTAGGTGAGGTGCACGAAGTCGCCTGAGCTTTCCGTCGCCGCGATGCGCGGCTGGAAGAAGGTGCAGTTGGTTGCCCAGACCTCGTCCACGTCGCGGCGGATTTCGCTCAGATAGCGCGGCACCGCGGTGTGCGGCTCCGAGCCGAGTATGTCGGTGTGCACGAAGGGGAAGTGCGCCATGTCGAGGAAATTCTCCACGACGCGCAGGCCGGAGGCGCGCATCCTGACCCAGCCGCAGGGCACGAAGCGGCGGTCCGCCTCATGGCTTTCGGCGATGTCGAAGATGTCCTTGTTGGGCCGGCCGAGCGTCGTCCACACGCAGCCGTAGCGCTCCTGCGCGGGCAGGGCGCGGCTTCTTCCGCCGTCGTCCAAGATTTCCCGGACGACCGGCGCTCCTGCTTCGTCGCGGCAGAGCTCGATGTCCTGGCCGAGCAGGCGCGTCACGACCGGAGCTTGTCCGAGTTCCGCGGCGGTCGCCACAGCGTACCATTCGTCGAGCGCCGCCCTGTCGGTCGTCTTCATGGCTCCGCTCCGTTCAGTCGGTCCATTGCCGGACGCCGCCGGCATTCTCGGCGAGGAAGGCCGCGCGCCGGGCAAAGAGGCCGGGCGCCACCTTACGGACTTCGGCGATGATCTCACCCAGATCGGCGGTCTTGATCTCGCCATCCTCGACGACGATCTGGCCGTCGATCATCGTCATTGCCACGTCGCTGCCGCGCACGGCATGGACCAGATTGTGCTGCAGGTTGAAGTAGGGGCCTTCGCCGTAGAGGGGCGTCATGCGCGGCGTGTCGGTGCGGACCGCGATGATGTCGGCGCGTTTGCCGGGCTCGATCGAGCCGATCTCGGCGTCGAGCCCGATCGCCTTTGCCCCGGTGATCGTCGCCATGCGCAGCACCTGCCAACTGTCCATGGCGGCGGCGTCGAGGTCCTTGAGCTTGCCGAGCAGGGAGGCGACCTTCATCTCCTCGAACATGTCGAAATTGTTGTTCTCCTTCTCGCCGTCCGTGCCGATGCCGACCGCAACGCCGGCGGCCAGCATCTCGCCGACCAGCGCGATGCCGCTGGCGAGCTTCATGTTGGAAACGGGGTTGTGCGCGACCGACACGCGGCGCTTCGCGATGAATTCAATCTCGGCGGAATCAAGCCATACGCCGTGCGCGATCATGGCGAGCGGCGTTTCGAAGAAGCCGAGATCGTCGAGCACGTACATCGGCCGCTTGCCGTAGCGTCTCTCGAATTCGGCGAGCTCGATCTGGGCTTCGCTGCAGTGGGTGTGGAAACCGGTGCCGCGCTTCTTCGCCAGCTCCACGGCGCGGCGCTGCCCTGCCTCGTCGGCATAGAAGAGATGCTCGAGACCGACCCATACGTTGACGCGGCCGCCGGCCTTTCGATGCCACGTCTCGATCATCGCCTCGTTCATGTCGAGCGTGTCGAAATAGTTGTAGTCCGGATGCTCGCCGACATAGGGCACGGCGACGAGCCGGTTGCCGATCGCTTCCGCCGCCTTGGCGCTGCCCTCCATGAAGCGCCACATATCGACGACCGTGGTCGTGCCGCCGAGCACGGATTCGGCGTAGCACAGCCACGACGCGGCTTCTGCCTCGTGCGGCTGCAGCACCCTGTGCATCGGGTTGATGTGCAGCGTCAGCCAATCCCAGACCGGCAGGTGCTCGGCGGTGCCGCGCAGGAAACCTGAATGCGCGTGCGCGTTGACGATGCCCGGCATCAGCACGCTGTCGGTGATTTTTTTCACCGGCGCCGACGGGTTGTCGGCCGCGATCTCCCGCAGCTTGCCGACCGCGGCGATGCGGCCGTCCTCGATCAGCACGGCGCCGTCGGCGATGACGCTGTTGGTCGCGTCCATGGTGAGCAGATGGTCGCCTGCAAGGATCATGCTTTCACTCACTACGTTCCCCTCATCCGTTCGTCCCTTGTCCCCACAGCCAGGCAAGTTTCAGGCCGCCTGCAGGATGAAGTCGGCCGCGCGTTCCCCGATCATCGTTGCCGGCGCATGGGTGTTGCAGCTCGGTATGATCGGGATCACCGACGCGTCGGCGACGGTGAGTCCGCCGATGCCTCGCACCGCGAGGCGGCTGTCGACCACGGCCTCCTCGTCCTCGCCCATGCGGCAGGTGCCGCAGGTATGGAAGAAGGTCGAGCAGGCGTCGCGGACGAAGGCGACCGTCTCCTTTCGCGAGAGTCGCCGGTCGGGCGCGGCGAAGCCGGCGAAGACATGCGCGTTGGCGCGCGCGGCCGCCATCTCGATGACGGCCTCGACCGCCGTGACCATCGCCTCCAGATCCTCGGGCTCGGCGAGGAAGTTGGGCTGGATCTCCAGCGCGCCGCCCGGCCGGGCTTCCAGCAGCCGCAGATGGCCGACGCTCTTCGAGCGCATCACGCCCGCGCCGAAGGAGAAGACGTCGCCCGAAATCTCGTAGCGGGCGCGGATCGCCGGCTCGGCGCTGTTGCCCTGCACCGGGAAGGCGTGGAGGTCGGCCCGCGGCAGGTCCGGCCGCGATTTCCAGTTCACCATCGATCCGCCGCCATTGCCGGTCACCGGCCCGAGCGGCCGTTTCGCCCGGAAGACGCAGGCTTGCGCCAGCGGATGATCCTGGAGATTGCGGCCGACGCCGGGAAGCGCGTGGACGGTCGGGATGCCGAGCCTGTCGAGCTCGGCCGGGTCGCCGATGCCGGCGAGCATCAGCAGGCGCGGGGTGTCGATGGCACCCAGGGCCAGCACGACATGTTCTCGCGCGCGGGTCTCCCGCTCCGCGCCGCGGACGAGATGGCGCACGCCGGCGCACCGGCTGTTCTCCACCGCCAGCCCGACGGCCAGCGATTCGGTCAGGACGGTGAGGCGCGGATGGTCGAGGATCGGCAGCAGGTAGCCCTGCACGGCGCTCCAGCGCCGGCCGCCGGCGATGTTGAAGTTGGCGGGCGCGGCGCCCTCGTTGTCGGAACCGTTGGGATCGTCGATGACAGGGATGCCCAGCTCCGCCGCGCCGTCGATGAGCGCCTGCGCCACGGGATGCATTTCGGCCGCGCGCTCGATGCGCAGCGGTCCGCCCGCGCCGCGCCATTCGCTGGCGCCGTCCCGCCAGTCCTCGCAGCGGCGGAAGTAGGGCAGGCAGTCAGCGAAGCTCCAGCCCTTCGCGCCGGCGTTTTCCCAGGCATCGTAGTCGCGCGGATGGCCGCGATACCACATCATCGCGTTGATGGCGCTGGAGCCGCCGAGCACCTTGCCGCGCGGGATGCCGATGGTGCGGCCGTTGACGGGCGGGGCGGGCGCGTAGTCGTAGCCCCAGTCATAGGCGCCGCGCCCGAGCGGCACCCATTGCGCCGGATTGTCGATCTCGGCGATGCCGATGCCGGCCGGCCCCGCCTCGATCAGCAGCACCTCGGCGCCTGCGTCCACCAGCCGCCGCGTCACCGCTGCGCCGCCGGAGCCCGCGCCGACCACGATGATGTCGTAGGAAGGTTTGAGCGGCCTGGGGGGAATGGCTGGGGCGGAGGCGATCATGGGCCGACTTCAGTTGTGCTCGCTCGGACCCATGATGGTTATGCCTTCGGTCGCCTCGACATGGCGCACGAAGATGTATTTGTCCTCGCGGCCGTCGCTGTGCTTGCGCTTGATGTCGGGCTGCACCGTACCGGACACCTTTGCGACGACGATGTACGGCTTCCCGGCAGCCAACCCCGCCTTGCAGTGGGCGTCGAACTCGTCCAGCGTGCGCACCAGATAGGCGTCCTCGACCCCGGCGCCGCGAGCGATCGCGGCGAGGTCCACGCGGCCGAAGGCGGTGTGGGTCGGCGGGCCTCCGATCGACAAATACTGCTCGTTGTCCCAGACGACGACCAGCAGGTTCTTCGGCTGCTCATTGCCGAGCGTGGCGAGGATGCCGAGATTGAAGAGCAGGCCGCCGTCGGTGTCGAGCGAGACGATGCGGCGGTGCGGCAGGCCGGCCGCCAGCCCGAAGGCCTGGGGGGTCACGCAGCCGAGCTGCTGCTGGAAGAGGCTCGCCTCGCGCATGTGCGGCGCGGCGTTGTACCATTCGTCGACGCTGCCGCCGAGCGACAGGATCACCAACTCGTCCTTCAGCCGGGCAGCGAGCGCCTTCATGCAGTCGAAGCGTTTCATCGCACCACCTCGCCGCCGAGCGCGACCGCCGAATGGTAGTAGGACGCGTAGGACCAGGAGTAGGCGTCTGCGATCGCCCGTTCGATCTTTTCCTCCTCGCGCACCACGCGGTAGGGGATGCGCAACGCGTCCAGCACCGGCTCCATGGTGATGCCGTGGGGGATGGCCCACCAGTTGTTCTCGCCGAGCTCGCCGCGGTAGCTCATCAGCATCACGACCGGGATGCCGGCGCCCAGCCCCATGCGCGCCAGCGGCTCGACCGAGGCACGCAAGCCCGAGTTCTCCATCACCAGCGCGGCCCGCTTGCCCGACAGGAACACGCCGCCGCAGATGGCCGCGCCCTCGCCCTCGTTGGTGACGCGAATCGTCCTGATGTCGGGATCGGCGTCGAGCGCAGGGTAGAGTTCCTTGAACAGCGAATCCGGCAGGTAGCAGACGATCGACACTCCTGCTCTTTTCAGACCGCGAATGACGGCGTCCACCGCGCTTTTATTCATGCGAATTCTCTCCTGCCGGCGCAGGTTCGCAGAAAAGGAGATGTTCCGAATAGTGCAAAAGGAAGCCGCGACATGATGCGAAGAACGCAACAACTGGCGGCGGTGGTCATCGATCGTTTCCGAGCCGCTCTACCGTCTGCGCCAGTTGCGTGGCGAAGGCGGAGGCCGCGTCCGACATCTCGCGCTCCGGCCGGGTGAGCAGCATCAGCCGGCGCGGCGGTATCTTGGCATCATGCAGCGGGACGAAGATCAGCGTCCCGTCGGCAACCTCCGCCTCGACGCCGATGCGCGTCTGTAGCACTGTGCCCAGATTGAGCTTGGCCAGCTCGATCATCAGTCCGATCGAATTGGTTCGAGACCGCCGTGTCAGATCGATGATCGAGCGGCTGATAGCCTCTTCCACCGAAAGCCCCAGCGCCAGGCTGCCGTCCGACAGGATCACGCGCTCGCCGGAAAGGTCGAACAGCTTAAGCTCTTTGCGGCCGGCGAAGCGGCTCTCCGGATGCGCAACCACGCCGAGCGGCAGCATGGCTGCCGCGATCTTGCGCACGCTGCGCGGCACCTGCACGTCGAAGGCGAGCGCAAGCTGGCAGTCGCCCTCCGCCACGGCATCGCACGCCTGCTGCGACCCTGCGACCCGCACGTCCACCGTGATCAGCGGGTGACGCTCCCAGAACGCCTTCAGCGCGGTCGGCATGAGGCCGCGCGCGACGCTCTCGACCACGGTCACGGAGACGCCGCCGCGGTTGAGGCCGCGCAGGTCGTTGATCTCCGACCAGGCGCGGCCAAGCTCGGAGGTGCTCACCTTGGCGTGGTAGAGCAGCAGCTCACCCGCGCTGGTCAGCTTCAGGCGTTGCCGCACCCGCTCGAACAACGGCGTGCCGATCTCGTCCTCCAGCGCCTTGATGAGGCGGCTGATGGAGGACGGCGCGACGTTGAGCACCTGCGCGGTCTGCCGCACCGAGCCCAGCCGCGCCACCAGCTGGAAATAGTGGATACGCGGCGAGACGAGGCCGAGGCGATAGGGATCCACTCAGGCCGCCTCGAAGGCCGGCACGATTTCCATCTCCGGCACCAGCACGAGGCCCTTGTCGGTGATGCGTATCTCCGGGATCACGGAGAGCGGGATGAGGTTGAAGCCCATATAGGGGATGGAGCAGCCGGCGGCTTCCCATTCGCGCTTCAGCACCTTCATCTCCTCCGCAACCTCGGTGACGCGCTTGTCCGAGAGAAGTCCGGCGATCGGCAGGTCGACCATCGCGGTCACCTTGCCGTCATGGACCACGCAGACGCCGCCCTGCTTCTCCTCGAGCGCGCGCAGCGCGACCTGCATGTCGGCCTCGTTGACGCCCGCGACGATGATGTTGTGGCTGTCATGCCCGACAGAGGACGCGACCGCGCCGCGCTTCAGCGCGAAGTTGCTGAGCAGCCCGTGCGCGACATTGCCGGCGGACTTGCCATGCCGTTCCACCACGGTCACGAAGCAGAGTCCGTGCCGGTCGAAATGCGTCTGCCAGTCGTTTGCCGGCTCGAGCGTGATCCGCTCGTGGCCGAGCGTGATGCCCGGCAGCTCGGTCCGTATGGTGTGCGCCACGACCTTTTCGGTCGGAAGGTCCGGGGTGAGCTTGATCGCCTTCGGCAGCTTCACCGTGTGGTAGGCCGCCTCGGGATAGCGGTAACGCTGCGACAGCGCTTGGTCGAGGACCGGCGTGATCCTGCGCTCTTCGACGACCAGTTCGCCGCCGTACCAGGTGTTCACCGGCTTGTAGGAATCGTCGAGCAGCACGAGGTCGGCGCGCCGACCGCCGCCCAAGCCCCCGATCTCGCCTTCCATGCCGAAGCGCGTGGCGCCGTGCAGCGAGCCCATCGCCCAGGCCTGTTCCGGTTTCATGCCGGCTTTCATCGCCTCGCGCGTGACCCAGTCGAGGCCGAAGAGCAGCAGATCGTCGGCGTCGCGGTCGTCGGTGCACACGGCGACGCGCTTGTGCGAGGCGCCGAGCTCGGTGATCGTCTTGATCGCCTGCGGGAGCGAGTGCCACGGCGTCGTCGGCGGGCCGCCGCGCAGGAAGAGCCAGATGCCGGCTTCCAGCATATCGTCGGCGATCTCGCGGTCGATCGCCTCGTGCGTGTCGGTCACGCCGGAGGCGGCATAGGCCGCCACGAATTCGCGGCCGTAAACGTGGCCGGAGACGGGGCGGCCGCGCTGGAGCGCCGCGGCGAGGATCGCATGGCTGCGCTCGTCGCCCATCGCCACCTGCACGAAATCCATCTTTTCGCCGAGCGCCACCGCTTCCGGCCATTTGTCGAACAGCGCGCCGATCTTTTCCGCCGTCAGGTCGCCGCCGGCCGTTTCGAGCTGCGGCGAGGTGGCCGGCACTGTGCTGGGCACCGTCAGGAAAATCGAGAGCGGCGCCTGGCGGGCGTCTTCGAGCATTGCCTCGACGCCGGCCACGTCCATCACGTTGCCGATCTCGTGGCTGTCGCAGAAGATGGTCGTGGTGCCGTTGAGCAGCGCGGCCTCCGCATAGGCGCAGGCCGTGACCATCGACGATTCGATGTGGATGTGCGGATCGACCAGTCCCGGCGCGACGATGCCGCCCTTGGCCTGGTAGACCCCGGCGGCGGTTCCCATGTAGGTGCCGGCGGGCTTCACCGCGGCGATGCGCCCGCCCGAGATCCAGACTTCCCGGTCCGCCAGGATGCGCTCGGAATAGGTCGACAGCACGCGCGCCCCGGCAATGACCAGGTCGGGCTCCTGCCTGCCGAAGGCGACGTCGGCCAACCTCCGCGTCATGGTCGAGAGCGGCTGTACCGAGAAGCGGCTGAGAGTGTTCATAACTTTTCTGCCTTCTGCCTTGGCGCCTGCGCCTCAATAATAGTCCGGGATACCCGGCATGGTCACGAAACCGGGGAGCGAACGGACGCGCCGTCCCCAGCGCCGCAGCCCGGCATATTCATCGTGGTCTATCCCGAAATCGCGGCTGAGCGCGAAGGCAGGAAAAAGCGCGATGTCGGCTATTGTGGGATGGCCGGCCGCGAACCAGTCGATGCCTTCGTAACCACGCGCGATCATGTGGTCGTCCATGATGCGCAACAGCTTGCCCGCCGATGCCCGCAGCGCCTCACCGTCGCCCGGCGTGTCGAACAGGGAGTTGCGGCGCGCCTCGCCCGCGACCGCCAGCGCGCCGGCCGAGAAGACGAGCCACTGCATGACGCCGGCGAAGTCGGCGCCCGCCGCCGGCAGCCATTTGCCGGTGGTGTCATTGGCGCGGGCGAGATGCGCGAGGATCGCTTCGGCGCCGAACAGGGTCAGGTCGCCGTCCTTCAGAATCGGCAGTGTGCCGAGCGGGTTCATGGCCAGGAAGGGCAGCGTCGTCTGCTCGTTGCCGGGGAAGGCGTTGACCGCGATCGGCTCCCATTTGAGGCCGAGCATCGAAAGCGCGAGCCGCACCTTATAGCAGTTCTCGTCGAGCTCGTAGTTGTAGAGGACGATCCCGGCCATCACGCGGCCACCTCCGCTGCCGGATGCGTCTCGATGCGGTGGCGCAGTTCGGCCGTCCAGGCCAGGAAATGTGCCTGTCCCTTGCCGGCATAGCGTGCGGCAGGTCCGGCGATGACGACATGCAATGCCGTGCGCTCTCCGGAAAGGCTATGCAGGCCGAGGAGAAGCCTATCGTTGCCAACCGTCAGCGCGTAGAGACGGCCGTCGATCTGGCGCAGGACGGAGGCTGCAGCCTCGTCGCTGAAAGGGCGCGACGGTGTCGTCTCGATCGCCGCCAGCACCGCGTGAACGGCTGCGCCGAAAAAGACACTGCGCACCGGGACGGTCTCGCCGGCCTCCTGCGGGGCAGGGGGCGCGGACTCGGTCGGCTCGGTGGCCACCCAGATCATGCCAGCCACCTCGACCGTCTGGAAGACCGGCACCCTAATGCTCCCCGGCACGTCCAGCTCAGGATGAGCCGGGATGTAGCGGCACTGCCCGGCCGTGTCGTACTGCCAGCCGTGATAGAGGCAAGCGATGTGGTCGCCGCGCACGAAGCCGAAGCTGAGCTTCATGCCGCGATGCGGGCAGCGGTCTTCCCACACATGCGGTGCGCCGCTGTTGTCGCGCCAGACGACGTACTCCTTGCCGTCGATATGCGTGCCGGCCGAGCTCCCCGGCTCGATCGAGGCCGACAGCGCGACCGGATGCCAGACACCCGCGGTGGTCATCGTTCTTGTTCCCCATTGGCAATGCTGTGGATTCTGGTGCGCTCGTAGTCGAGCACGAGGCAATCGAGCGGGCCGAGACTGCACGCCATCTCGAACGCGTCGACGAGGTCGGGCTGGCCCGAGACTTCGACGGTGAAGCGGTCGGCGGCGACGCTCCTGATCGCCATCTTCAGGTCGAGCTTCTCCGCCCGCCGGTCGCAGAACTCGGCGAAGCTGGGCGGCACCAGCCGTCCGATGAAGGACAGCCGGGCGGTTTCGGTCGAGACCGCCTTCATTCCAGCCCTCGTTGCTTCATCGCACCACGCACGCTGCCTACAATCCCAGCCATTTGCACAATTTTTGAGCAATATTGCTTTCTGTCTAATTAGGCATCATTTTGGGGCTTGTGCAAGCCAAATTTCCCTGACATCTGTTGCGTAAGGGAGAATGGAAGGCACGGAAAACGACGAAAAAGTCGAACAACTTCGTGTTGAGTGGGTGTCCCGCAACGGCCTGAAAGAGCCGGAAGGGAAATGAGGCAGATGGCGCCGTCAGCGACATTGTGCCTCGGATTGGGGAAGGCTGATGTCTTTGGCGAGCTTCGTTCAGCAGCTGCCCAAGGTCGAGTTGCATCTGCACCTCGAGGGCGCCGTTTCCGCCTCTACCTTCGCCGATCTCGCCGCTTTGAATTCGGTCGCGCTGCCCAAGCCGACAGCCGAGCTGTACAGCTACGACAACCTGCCCGACTTCCTGAAAATCTACGACCTGGTCTGCGCCTCGATCAAAAGCGCCGCGGACTTCTCGAGGGTCACCTTCGAGGCGCTGGAGCGCTGCGCGGTTGCCGGCGCGCGCTACGTCGAGCTCTTCTTCAGCCCGCATGCGCATCTCGCCCACGGCGTTTCCTACTCCACCATGCTCGGCGGCGTCCTCGACGGGATGCGGCGCGCCAAGGAAAAATATGGCATCGTCTGCAAGCTCATTCCCGCGCACAGCCGCGAACTCGGACCGGAACGCGGCGAGCAGTTCCTGGATATGGTGCTGGCCGAGCGCGTGCCCGACGTGATCGGCATCGGCCTTGACTACAACGAGGCGCCGTTTCCGGCGGCCCCCTACGCGAAGATGTATGAGCGCGCGCGCTCAGAGGGGCTGAATGTCACCGCCCATGCGGGCGAGTCCGGCCCGGCCGAGAACGTTGCCGACAGCATCGACCTGCTCGGCGTGCGCCGCATCGACCACGGCTACCATGTGGTCGACGATCCCGCGCTGGTCGAGCGCTGCAAGGAAGCCGGCATCGTCTTCACCTGCTGCCCCAGCACGACGTTGGCAACCACGGTCTGGCGCGACCTTGCGGCTCCTGGCCACGCGATTCGACGCATGATCGAGGCTGGCCTCAACGTCACCATCCATTCTGACGATCCGCCGATGTTCGCCACCACGCTCGACCGCGAATACGCGCTGGTTATGGACAATTTCGCGCTCTCGCCGGAAGCGCTGAAGAAGATCGCGCTCGCCGGCCTCGAGGCCGCATGGCTCGACAACGAAACCAAGCAGGCATGGATGTCCGAATGGTCGGCGGAAATCGATGGCCTGCTGAAGACCGAACTCCTCCCAAACTGACCGCCGTGTATCGCGCAAAGGATAGAACATGATCAGTATCGAGAAGCTTTCCCGCCGTGGATTCCTCAACATGGGCGCCGCCGTCGGCGCCTCGCTCCTGCTGCCCAGGACGGGCCTGATCGGCGCCGCGCGCGCCGCGGCGCCGCTGCCGGCCGTGGCCGAGGAAAATGCCGTAATCGGCTTCGGCCATGTCGGTCCGGTCACCGACGAAGGCTGGACCTGGGCGCACCACCAGGGCGTGCTGGCCGTGCAGAAGGCGTTCCCCAAGCTGAAGAAGGTGCTCGAGGTGGAGAACGTGCCGTATTCGGCGGATGCCACCCGTATCTACCGACAGTTCGTGAGCGAAGGCGCCAACCTCATCTTCGACACATCCAGCACCGGCGACTTCCTGCACGAGGTTGTGAAGCGGGCGCCCGACGTCGGCTTCATGGAGTGCGACGGCCGCACCACGATGGACAATCTCGGCTGGTACTATCTCAACCATTGGTACCCGACCTATGTGGTGGGTGTTGCCGCCGGCCATCTCAGCAAGTCCGGCAAGCTCGGCTATGTCGCCTCCTTCCCTGTTCCGTCGGTGTTCAGCGGCACCAACGCCTTTTTGATGGGCGCGCGTTCGGTCAATCCGAATGCCACGCTGCAGGCGGTCGTCATCAACTCCTGGTTCGACCCGCAGGCCGCCGCGCAGGCCGGCACCGCGCTCATCGACAACGGCTGCGACTTCCTGTTCGGCATCATGGACGAGGCCGCCTATCTGCAGGTCGCCGAGAAGCGCGGCGTCTGGGCAGCGATGTGGAACACCGACATCCGCCGCTACGGTCCGAACGCCTACGTCTCGTCCATCATCATCGACTTCAAGGACTTCTACGTCGACCAGGTGAAGAAGCGCCTGGCTGGCCAGTGGACCTCGAGCGAGAACCTGTTTGCGATGGGCAAGGGCATCGACCGCGACGCATGGGGCGAGAAGGTCCCAGCCGATGTCGCCAAGGCGGCCGATGAGGTCCGGCAGAAGATCATCAACGGCTGGTCGCCCTTTACCGGCGAGATCAAGGACTCGACCGGCAAGGTCCGCGTCGAGGCCGGCAAGACCATGACCGACCTCGATCTCTACTACTGGGATTGGTCGATCGAGGGCGTCTCGGGCCTCAGCGCCTGATGACCTGCCATAACGCAGCGCATTGCAGCAGGCCGGCATGAACGCCACGCAGGACCGCTACATCGCGGCGCCGGGAACGGCGCCGCTGGTGCAGCTGAAGGGTATCGCCAAATATTTCCCGGGCGTCGTCGCCAACCAGGACGTCGATCTCGATGTGCTTCCGGGAGAGATCCACGCGCTGCTCGGCGAGAATGGCGCCGGCAAGTCGACGCTGATGAACATTCTCACCGGCATCTACCAGCCCGATGCAGGCGAGATCACCATCGACGGCTACGCCAAGGAGTTCGCCACGCCGCTTGACGCAATCGCGGCGGGCATCGGCATGGTGCACCAGCATTTCAAGCTGGTGCAGGCCTTCACCGTGGCCGAGAACATCCACCTCGGCTGGAGCGAGACGCCCCGGCTTGCCTCCGCTCGTAAGCTGGAGGCGCGGACGAAGGCGCTGGCCGAACGCTTCAACCTCAATGTGCGTGCGGACGCGCGCATCAACGAGCTTTCGACCGGCGAGCAACAGCGCGTCGAGATCCTGCGCGTGCTCGCCCGCGAGGCCCGCATCCTCATCCTCGACGAACCGACGGCGGTGCTGACTCCGGCCGAGGCGCGCGAGCTCTTCAAGGCGCTGCGCGAATTCACCTCGCGCGGCAACGCGGTCATCTTCATCAGCCACAAGCTGGACGAGGTGCTGGAAATCTCCGACCGCATCACCATCCTGCGCGGCGGCCGCAGGATCGCGACGCACGACACATCCGAGTGCAACCCACGGATGCTGGCGCGGCTCATGGTCGGTCGCGACATCGTGCTCGCCGACATGCGGCAGCGGCCGCCCGGCGCAGCGCCCCGGTCGGCGGAGCCGATCCTGAGGCTTGAAAGCGTCTCGGCGCTCGACGACGGCGGAAAACCCGCGCTGAACGACATCACCCTCGACATCCATGCGGGAGAGATCGTCGGCATCGCCGGCGTGGCCGGCAACGGGCAACGCGAGCTCAGCCATGTGCTCACTGGGCTGCGGCGCATCGCGTCGGGACGCATCGTCGTGGACGGCGCGCCGCTCGAGGCGGGGGATGCTGCTGCGTTCAGCGAACTCGGCATCGGCCACATCCCGGAGGACCGGCTGCGCAGCGGGCTGGCCCCGGCGATGAGCGTCGCCATCAACGCCGTGATGCGCGAATACAAGAAGCCGCCCATCGGCTCCGGCGGCCTCTATCGCTCGGGCGCCGCGACCTTGCTTGCGCGCGAGATCGCCAAGGCAGCGGACGTCGCCGTGCCGGACTTCGCCATGCCGGTCCGCAACCTGTCGGGCGGCAATCAGCAGCGTCTGGTGGCGCGCCGCGAGATGCGCATCGCCCGCAAGGTGCTGGTCGCCGCCTATCCCAGCCGCGGGCTCGACGTCGGCGCCATCAACACGATGCTGCGCTACATCGTCGAGTTGCGCGACGCAGGCGCCGGCATCGTGCTTATCTCGGAGGATCTGGAAGAGCTCCTCAACCTCTCCGACCGCATCGCCGTGCTCTATGAAGGCCGGCTCATGGGCGCGCTCGACAACGACAAGATCGACGTCGAGCAGATCGGCCTGCTGATGGGCGGACGCACCGTGCGGAAGGAGGCGGCGTGATGTTGCAGGGCCGGCGCCTCCAGCGGCTGCCATCCGTCCAGCCTGGCATCGCGCTCGCCATGCGCGCGCTGGCCATTGCCATCGTGGTGCTGGCCGCATCCATCGCGCTGCTGGTGGCAGGCGAAGACCCGCTCGCGCTGGGCGCGCAGCTCGTCAGCGCCACCTTCAGCTCCACCTTCGGGATGGAGGATTTCGGGCTGCTCGTGATCCCGCTGATCCTCACCGGCCTGTCGGTGGCGGTCGGCCAGCAGATCGGTGCCTGGAACATCGGCGCCGAAGGACAGTTCCTCGTCGGCGCCTTCGCAGCCACCGCGGTCGGACTGTTCGTGCCCGGCCCTGCCTGGCTCATCCTGCCGCTGATCATTGCCGCTGGCGCGCTCGGCGGCGTCGTTTGGATCCTGGTCCCCACACTGGCGCGCGCCTTCGTCGGCGTGAACGAGCTGATCACGACGCTGCTGCTCAACTTCGTGGCGGCGCTGCTCGTCTACTACGTCTCCACCGGCCCGTGGCGCGATCGCGTTGGCATGTCCAACTCCTCGACCGCGCGGATCACGGTCGAGATGCCCGAATTCTGGGGGCTGATTCACTGGGGCCTGCCGATCGCCATCCTGATGGCGCTGGCCGCCGCCGCGATCCTCGCCTTCTCCCGCTGGGGATACGAGGTGCGGCTGTCCGGCTCGAACCCTTCGGCCGCGGCCTATGCCGGCATCGCGGTGCGGCGCCACATCATCACCGTGATGCTGCTGTCGGGCCTGATCGCCGGCGTCGCCGGCGCCTTCGAGCTCGCCGGCACGGTGCACCGCCTGCAGGGCGGAATTTCCAACAACTTCGGTTATCTCGGCATCATGGTCGCGGTGCTCGCCCGCAACTCCTGCGTCGGCGTCATCTTCACCGGCATACTCATGGCCTTCATCCTCAACTCCGGCATCATCCTGCAGACTCAAGGCATCACCACCTCCGCGGTGCTGGCGATGACCGGGGCGATCTTGTTCCTGACGGCGATCGGCGACGAGCTCGCGCATTACCGCATCCTCCGCGCCGGATCGACGAGAGCATAGAGCGAGACCGACATTGGACCTCTTGACCGGAATTCTCGCCACAACCTTTCTCGCCGGCGGCGTGCTGGCGCTCGCGGCCATGGGCGAGGTGCTCGCCGAGCGCGTCGGCGTCGTCAATCTCGGCGCCGAAGGGCTGATGGCGATGGGCGCGATCACCGGCGTAGCGACCGTCGCGGCCGTTCCCTCGCCGGCGCTCGGCTTTGCCGCGGCGCTCGTGGTCGGAGCACTGTTCGGCATGGTCTTCGCTTTCGCTACGGTGACCATCCGGGCGAACCAGGTTCTCTGCGGCCTGGCGCTGACGCTGATCGGCACCGGGCTCGCCAACACCATCGGCCGCAGCTACTCCGGCACGCCATCGGCCGCGGTCTTCGAGCGTGTCGAGGTGCCGCTGCTGAGCGACATCCCGATCCTCGGGCCGGCGCTCTTCTCGCAGAACGTGCTGCTCTACCTCATCTACATCGTCCTGCCGCTGGGCCTGCACTACCTGCTGTTCCACACACGGCACGGGCTCAACATGCGCGCCGTCGGCGAGAACCCGGCCGCCGCACAGCGCCGCACCCGCGGTCACGT
>NZ_RZRX01000229.1:0-10482 GCF_003997405.1 Mesorhizobium sp. M2A.F.Ca.ET.042.01.1.1 | reverse complement strand
GTGGAACTCACCGCCGCGCGAGCACCGAACGATCTTAAATATGCCGAGGAGCATCTGGAGATCATCGAGCGCTTCGGCCGCTTTCCGCATCGCAATCGGATGCTCGGTCGAGAAACGACGCCCGAAGAACAGGCGTTTTTGGACGGCGGCGGATTCTCCGGCTGACCGGCAGCCTTAGCCGAGCCACCACTCCCGGCCGGAGGGCAGCCGCTCGATCCCCGATGTGTCGACGGCGCCGAGCCGTTGCGAGACGCTCCTGCCGCCGACCGACAGCCCCGGCGCGATCTCGGCCAACGGCGCCAGCACGAAGGCGCGCTCCAGCATGCGCGGATGCGGCACTTCGAGCCCGGTCTCGTGGATAACCCGGTCGCCGAACACCAGGATGTCGATGTCGATCAGGCGCGGCCCCCAGCGCTCCTCGCGCACGCGCTTCAATCGCCTCTCGACGTCGAGGCAAAGGTCGAGCAGCGCGCGCGGCGAGAGCGCCGTCTCGATCGCCGCGGCGGCGTTGAGGAAATCGGGTTGGTCGAGCTTGCCCCAGGGCGGCGTGCGGTAGAGCGACGAGACCGCGGTGACGCGCGTCGCGTCGTCGCCGTCCAGGATGCGCAATGCCGCGCCCATGGACTTCGCCGGATCGCCGAGATTGCCGCCGAGGCTGAGGTAGACGACGCTATTCTGGCCAGACAACGGTCACCTCGACATAATCGAGCACGCCGGGCACCGGCGCGTTCGGCTTGCGCACGGTGATCGCGGCCTTCCTGATCTGCGAGAACCGCGCCGTCAGCGCCTTTGCGACCTCCAGCGCCAGCGCCTCGATCAGGAAGCGGCGATGTCCGGTCACGATCTTCTCGATGACCGCGAAGGCGACGCCGTAATTGACGGTATCCTCGATGGAATCCTCCGTCAGCGGACGGCTGGGTTCGACGGTCAGCTCGGCATCGACATAGAAACGTTGGCCAAGCGTCTCCTCCTCGTCAAGCACGCCGTGGCGGGCGAAGAAGGCGCAATTCTTCATACGGATGACGTACATGATCAGGGTCCGGGGGGAGGCTCGGTTTCGCGGGCAAGCATAGCATCGGTCAGCGCCAGCGCGTCCACGTTGATTGCGACATCGTGGACGCGAAACAGGTCGGCTCCCTTCAAGCGCAGGATGACGCTCGTCGCCGCCGTGCCGGCGGCCCGATCGCCAGGCTCGCGACCGGTCGCGTTGCCGATGAAGCGCTTGCGCGAGGTCCCCGCCATCAGCGGATAGCCAAGCGCCTGAAGCTCGGAAAACCGCGCCATCAGCTCGAGGTTCTCAGCCGCCGTTTCCTTGGCGAAGCCGAAGCCTGCATCGAGCACGATCTGACTGTCGGCGACGTTGGCCGCACGCGCGATCTCGAGCGATTTGCGCAGGAACAGGAACTGGTCCTCGATCACATCAGGCAGTTTCTGCCGCTCGCGCCCGGTGTGCATGATGATGAGCCCGGCGCCAGTTTCGGCGGCGACGCGCGCGATGCCGGGCTCGCGCTGCAGTCCCCAGACATCGTTGACGATATGGGCGCCGGCGGCGACCGCGCGCCGCGCGGTATCCTCGCGATAGGTGTCGACCGAGATCAGCGCCTCGCCGGAAGCGGCGAGCGCCGCGATGACCGGCAGCACGCGGCCCTGCTCTTCTTCAGCCGTGATCGGAGCGAAACCCGGCCGCGTCGATTCCCCGCCGACATCGATCACGGCTGCGCCCTCTTCCACCATCCGTCGCGCCTGCTCCAGCGCCTTTTCCGGCGCGATGAAGAAACCGCCGTCCGAAAAACTGTCAGGCGTCACGTTAAGGATGCCGACGACGACCGCCTTCGGACCGAGGTCGAGATAGCGCCCATGCGCCAACTGCCATCGCCTTGTCGTCATTGTCCATCAACCATGCGTGATCCGCCGGAAATCAATTCCGTTGCGCTGGCGACGGCCCTAAAGCAAGGTGCGTGAAGAGGCAATATGATGAAGCGTCCCCTGCTCTGCGCCCTGATGCTCGCGCTCGCCGCCACGCCGGCGGCCGCTGCGAATCTGGTGAAGACCTACAGCTATTTCAGCGTCGGCGGCCGCACGCTCGACGATATCCAGAACCAGCTGTCGAGAAACGGCCCCGAAGTGAAGAGCACCGGATCGCGACATCCAGGCGCCACGCAGATGGCCTTCACGACCCGTATCAGCTACGCCCAGAGCGCGCAGTCCTGCCGCATCGCCGACGCGGCCGTCACCGTGAAGGTCAAGGTGATCCTCCCCGAATGGCGGCGCCCGCGCAAAGCCGATCCCGACGTCAGGCTGTTCTGGGACACGCTCTCGGCCGACATCAAGCGGCATGAGGAACGCCATGTCGAGATCGCCAAGAACCATGCGCGCTTGCTCGAGGATGCGCTGAAGGCCAGCCCCGCGCAAAGGACGTGCGAACAGGCAAAAGGGGAGGCCGCATCGATCCAGGCAGCCGAACTCGCCAGGCACGATCAGGACCAGGTGCGCTTCGACCGGGTCGAGGGCGCCAATTTCGAAAGCCGCATCCTTCGGCTGATGCGCTATCGGATGCAGCGCATTGAAGCCGGCCAGTTGCCGCCGCCCTGACCAGAGGCAAGGCCATCCGGCCAATTTCGTCCAAGCATCGTGCCAGATAGGAAAAACTTTCGAGCGGTGGTCGAAATCGGCCTATACCGACCGACATATAGCGGGTTCGAAACACCCCCTATCCACGATGGGAAATGACAGGCGCGACCAGCCAAAGCCACCTTGGCGCGCCAAGCACCGGCCTTTGAAAGAATGATGCATGGACCAGACCGTCGAGACGATGGCGCCGAAAGCCGCGCCGATAAGCGAGAGCGAGAAGAACGCCATCATCGGCGGCGTGCTGTTGTCGATGCTGCTGGCAGCCCTTGACCAGACCATCGTCGCCCCCGCGCTGCCGACGATCGCGCTCGCGCTTGGCCATGCCGAGTATCTGCCGTGGATCGTCACCGGCTATCTTTTGACCGCGACCGCGATGGCGCCGCTCTACGGCAGGATCTCGGATGTCTATGGTCGCCGTTCCGTCATCTACGCCGCCATTATGATCTTTCTGTTCGGGTCGCTCGTCAGCGCGCTCGCGCCCAACATGCTGGTGCTGGTCATCGGCCGCGCCATCCAGGGCGCCGGCGGCGGCGGCCTGTTCGCCCTCGCCCAGACCGTCATCGGCGATCTCGTGCCGCCGCGCGAGCGCGCCCGCTACGCGGCCTGGATTTCCGGCACATGGGCGGTCGCTAGCGTCGCCGGCCCGCTGCTCGGCGGCGTCTTTGCCGAACATTTGCACTGGTCGCTGATCTTCTGGATCAACCTCCCCATCGGCTTCCTGGCCATGGCGATTATCAACAACCCGCTGAAGAAGCTGCCGATCGCGGCCAAGAATCACCGCATCGACGGGCTGGGCGCCGTGCTGCTGGTTATCGCTACGTCGCTGCTGCTCCTGGCGCTGAACTGGGGCGGCAGCGCCTATCCCTGGTTATCAGGCGAAATCCTGGGGCTGGTGGCCTGCTCGGCCGTGGCCTGGGCTTTCTTCGCGCTGAGGCTGCTCAAAGCGGCCGAGCCCTTGATCTCCCTCGACGTGCTGGGCAACCCGATCGTGCTCGCCGGCACGCTGTCGATGTTCCTGTTGCAGGCCGCGAACATCGGCGCTTCGGTTTACCTGCCGGTCTACCTGCAGTCGGTGGTCGGTCTTTCGGTCAGCCAATCCGGTACCGCCATGCTCGGCCTGCTGCTCGGCACGGTTGCCGGCGCCACTTTCAGCGGGCGCATGATCCCGCGTTTCGTCCACTATAAGCGCATCGCCATGATCGGCGTCAGTCTTGCCATCGTCTGCGTTGGCGTGCTCAGTGCCATTGCGGGACACGCCTCGCTGCTCGAGGTCCTGATCCTGACCACGCTCACCGGCCTGGGCAGCGGAACGACCTTCCCGGTCGCCACCGTCTCGGTCCAGAACGCCGTCGACCGCGCTCACCTGGGCGTGGCGACCGGCGTGCTGACCTTCCTGCGCACGCTGGGCGGCGCGCTCGGCGTGGCGGTCCTTGGCGCCGTGGCGCTGGGCTACGGCTTGCCGCTGTCGTCCGAAGGCGACGCGACGCGTATCGAATTGTCATCGGCGCTGCCGTTCGTGATGATTTTCCTCACCACCGGGATCACGCTTGTCCTTGCGCTGATCGTGCTGGCGCTCATGCCGGAAAAGGAACTGCGCGGCCGCGACGAGCACGCCGCGCCGGTGCTTGCGGAGTAATCTCTCCGAGATGCGTTGAGATTCAGGTCAGGCCGGCATCACCTGAATTCAACATACTCAGTCGTGGACGCCGAGCTTCTTCTGCAAGCTGGTCGATGAGGTCGTATATTGGAAGACGATGCGCTCACCCGGGCTGATGATGCGCTTGGCGGCCTGCGCCATCAGCGCCACCTCGTGAAAACCTGACAGGATCAGCTTCAGCTTGCCCGGATACCAGTTGATGTCGCCCACGGCAAAGATGCCCGGGATCGAGCTCTGGAACTTCTCCGTGTCCACCGGGATCAGGTTCTCGTTGAGGTTGAGGCCCCATTCGGCGATCGGTCCGAGCTTCATGGTGAGGCCGAAGAAGGGCAGCATGCGGGTGCATGGCACCTCGACGTCGCCGTCCGGACCGCCCTTGATGGTCGCCGACGACAACTGGCCGTCGGTCCCGGCAAGCCCGCTGACCTGACCGACCAGGAATTTGAGCTGCTTCATCTCCTGCAAGGCATACATCTTGTTGACGCTGTCGGGTGCCGCCCGGAATTCGGGGCGGCGATGCACCAGCGTCACGCTCTTGGCGATCGGTTGCAGATTGAGCGTCCAGTCGAGCGCCGAATCGCCGCCGCCGACGATGACGAGATCGTGGCCGCGGAATTCCTCCATGCGCCGGACCGAATAAAACACGCTCTTGCCTTCATAGGCCTCGATGCCCGGAATGGGCGGGCGCTTGGGCTGGAACGAGCCACCGCCGGCGGCGATCACCACCACCTTGGCCTCGAACAGCTCGCCCTCGTCGGTGGCGACGCGGAAGCTGCCGTCGTCGAGCTTTTCCAGGCTGGAGACCATGCGGTTGAAAGTGAACTCCGGCTTGAACGGATGGATCTGCTCCATCAGCTTGTCGACCAGGCCTTGCGCGGAGATCGTTGGCCAGCCCGGAATGTCGTAGATCGGTTTTTCCGGATAGAGCTCGGCACACTGGCCGCCGGGACGGTCGAGAATGTCGATGAGATGGCATTTCATGTCGAGCAGGCCGAGCTCGAACACGGCGAAAAGGCCGACCGGCCCGGCGCCGACAATGAGAACGTCCGTCTTGATGGTATCGGTCATGCGCTGCGCCCCTTCTGGGAATGGAGCGAGACTGCATGAGCTATTGCCTGCTGCCAAGCAGCCAGCATGAAGAAAACTGGAAAGTCGGCCTTAGCCTTGGCGCTCGGGAACGCGCACGACCAGCCCGTCCAGCGCGTCGCGCACCTTGATCTGGCAGGAAAGGCGAGAATTCGGCCGGACGTCGTAGGCGAAGTCCAGCATGTCCTCTTCCATCGCCTCCGGCTCGCCGACCTCGGCCGTCCATGCCTCGTCGACATAGACATGGCAGGTCGCGCAGGCGCAGGCGCCGCCGCATTCGGCCTCGATGCCGGGCACCGCGTTGCGGATGGCGTTTTCCATGACGGTCGAGCCGTTTTCGGCCTCCACGTCAAATCGGGTCCCGTCATGGGCGATGTAAGTCAGCTTGGTCATTAAGTCACCTGAGGAGTCGCGACGGAGATAATCACTCCACCGGACAAGTCAACTGCGGCGCGAAAGCGCCACGAAATGACGTTTTTCAAGAAGATAGTGCTAAGAGCAATTCCAGGAAAAGTGCGCAGCGGTTTTCCGCCCGGAATTGCGTAAAAATGAACAGCTAGAGCGAGTCAGCGATTCCATGAAACGCTGAACCGCTCTAGCGGCTGATGCCCGCGATGAAGTCGCGCACTTCCTCGATCAGCATGCCGAGCCGCTTGAGCGCCCGGACGTCTTCCGGCTGCTTCTCGATGATCGCCGCGCATTCGGCGACCGCGAACGCGCCGATGCCGCGCGCCGAGCCCTTCAAGCCGTGCGCCAGAAGTATCCTCTGCCTGGTGTCGGCGTCCGCGATCTGGTCACGAACGTTGAGCGACTGCTGCACGAACAGCGCCAGCACCTCCCGTTCGAGGTCGCGGTCGCCCATTGTCTGGCGCGCCAGATGGCCGAGATCCACGGGTCGGGCTCGAGCCGTTCCGGAGGCATCTCCCCCCGGCATGGAAAACGCAATACCACTTTCGCCACGCATACGCACTGCAACTCCATAAAGCGGGCAGACGAGCCCAAGAAAATAGGCGATTCCGGTCGCCAACGGGTTAACGATTGGAGGGGAAAAATGTTGTCACGGAGGCGACCGGATCACGCTTGCGTTAACCTTATATTTAAAGTTTTACGTATCGCCCGGAATGCATGTTTTCTTTACCCCTGTGTGTCATTACGATACGAAGGTCCATTTTTCAGCCTCCTGCTCGGGATAGACAAGCTAGAATCGGGCCAGAATCCGGCCAAAATCATAAGTCCCGCGGCAGCTAGTACAGGGTAGCGAAGGCATGGCTAAGAAACCAACGACGACCAAGTCTCTCGAGAATGACGTAGCCGCGGAACTGGAAAAGGCGCTCGACCTTGACCTTGCTGGCGACGAAGGCGGGCTCGACATGGCGGCGTCGATGGAGGATCTCGAAGCGCAGATATCGGCGGCGGCCGACGAGCTGGCGCGCGAAGGCCGCAGCCAGCGGACAGAGCCGGCGAACAACGCTCAGCCCGCCAACCCCCAGCCTCCAAGGGCGCCCGCGGCCAAGCCGGCCGAGCTGCGCCCTGTCGAGCCGCGCAACGGACAGCTGTCCGGCTTCACACCCCCGGCAGGCTTCACGCCCGCCAATGACGACCGCCAGAAGGATTACAAGACGCTGCTGCACAGCCTCAACCGGCGTGCATCGAGCACCGTCTACTGGGTGATCGCCTTTATCTCGCTGGCCTGGATCGCCGGCGCCGGCGGCCTTGCCAACCTCCTGTTCGGTCCTGGTATCTGGAAGATCCGTACCTTCGACCAGTTCTTCGCCCGTCCCGAGCTGATCGGCCTGGCGGTAGCCGCGATCGTTCCGGTCATCCTGTTCTGGGCGTTCGCCGCCATGATTCGGCGCGCGCAGGAAATGCGCATCGCCGCGCAGTCGATGACCGAGGTCGCCTTCCGCCTGGCGGAGCCGGAAAACCTCGCCCAGGATCGCGTCATGATGATCGGCCAGGCCGTTCGCCGCGAGGTGGCGGCCATGGGCGAAGGCATCGAGCGGACGCTCGCCCGCGCCGTCGAGCTCGAAACGCTCGTCCACGGCGAAGTCAGCCAGATCGAACGCTCCTATTCCGAAAACGAGGCGCGCATCCGTTCTCTGGTCGACGGCCTCGGCAGCGAGCGCGAGGCGGTCGTCACCCATGCCGAGCGCGTGCGCGCCTCTATTGCCAGCGCCCACGAGACGCTGCGCGACGAGATCGGCGCGGCCAGCGACATCATCCGCGATTCGATCCTCAACGCCTCGACCAAGCTGTCGATGACGATCAACAATTCCGGCGACACGCTGATCGATCGCATCAACGAAAGCTCGACGTCGATCTTCGATTCCGTCGAATCGCGCCTGGACAGCATCACCGATCGGCTTTCAACCTCCGGCGAAGCCTTCGCCAGCCTGCTCGACACCCGTATCGCCAAGCTGACCGACACCACGGACGGCCTCACCCGCTCGCTGACCGACTTGCTCGACGACCGCACGAACGGCATGGTCTCGCTGCTCGGCGGCGCTGCACGCACGCTGAACTCCGAATTCGAGGCGAGCCTTAGCGGCATCGAACGCACGCTGGCCGAACGCGGCCAGGCGCTCATCAGCGAATTCCAGACCCGCGCCGAAGCGCTCGACACCGGCACGCAGAAGCTCAACGCCGCCCTCGAAGCCCGCGCCCGCCAGATCAACGAGACGATGGTGGAACGCGCGAAGGAAATCGCCCATGCCTTCGCCGAGAGCAAGGACACGCTGTCGGCGATGATCGATCAGGGCAAGACCCAGATCGGCGCCGATATGGCCGACATCATCTCGTCCACCTCCTCCATGCTCGAAGCCCGCGCTACCGACTTCGCCGGCCGCATGGAAGCGGCCCGGCATGTGGTGTCGCGCTCCTTCGATTCCGATATCCAGCGGCTTGCCGATGCCCGTGTCGGCATCGAGGAAGCCGTCGAGAATCACAGCCGTTCGCTTTCCGAGAGCCGCGAACGCATGGCCGCTGCCATGCAGGAGGACCTGGCCAAGTTCGCCGAGGGCCGCGCTGCAATCGATGCCGCCGTCACCAACCAGGTGCAGAAGCTGGCCGAAGGCCGCGGCTTGATCTCGCGCGCGCTGGAAGAAGATCTGCGCAAGGTGAACGAGTCGCGCGCCGCCATCGATGCATCGCTTGGCAGCCATCTGGAGCAGCTCGAAGAGGGTCGCAACCGCCTATCCCAGGCTTTGAACGAAGACTCCGGCAGACTCGTCCAAGCCCGCACGATGATTGACGAAATGGTCGCCGGTCATGTCGGGAAGCTGGCCGAGGGCCGTAACATCCTGGCGCGCGCCCTGGAAGCCGATCTCGGCAAGCTGCAGGACAGCCGCGCCTCGATCGACGGCCTCGTCGCCAGCCAGGTCGAGAAGATCGCCGAGGGCCGCGCCGTGCTGGCCAAGGCGCTCGAAACCGACATCATCGGCATCAGGAACCTGGTCGAGACCCATTCGACCAAGCTCGCCGAGGACCGCGGCGAGCTCAGCCGCGCCCTTGAAAGCGATCTGAGCGGCATCCGTGGCCTCATCGACAGCCACGCCGGCAAGCTTGCCGAAGACCGCAGCCTGCTGTCGCAGACGCTGGAGGCCGACCTCGCCAAGCTGGCCGAAAGCCGTGCCTCGATCGACGGCCTCGTCGCCGGCCAGGTCGAGAAGCTCGCCGAAGGCCGCGATATCCTCAAGCGCGCCCTGGAGGCCGACCTCAACACCATCAAGGGTGCCATTGCGGGACACTCCGACAAGGTGCTGGAGGATCGCTCGCAGCTGTCGAAGGCCCTCGAAGCCGATCTGCAGGCCGTCAGCGGCGCCATTGCCGATCATCAGAACAAGCTGGCGCAAGACCGCTCGGCCCTATCGAGAGCCCTGGAGGATGACCTTCAGAATGTCAGTGGCGCCGTTGCCGAGCATCAGAACCGGCTCGTTCAGGACCGTTCGGTGCTGTCCAAGTCGCTCGAAGACGATCTCGCCAAGCTGGCGGAGAGCCGTTCCAGCATCGACGGGCTGGTCGCCGGCCAGGTCGAGAAGCTGGCCGAAGGCCGCGATATCCTCAAGCGCGCGCTGGAAGCCGATCTCAACACGATCCAGGGCGCAATCGTCGATCATTCGCAGAAGATCACCGGCCATCGCGCCGAACTCTCGCGAGCGCTTGACGCCGATATGGCCAATGCCAGCGGCCTCATGCAGACGCATGCCGACCAGTTGTCGCAGAGCCGCGCGACGCTGTCCAAAGCGCTGGAGGACGACCTCGCCAAGCTCGCCGAAAGCCGTTCCAGCATCGACGGTCTGGTCGCCGGCCAGGTCGAGAAGCTGGCGGAAGGCCGCGACATCCTCAAGCGGGCGCTGGAAGCCGACCTTGCCAAGCTCGCCGAGAGCCGCTCCAGCATCGACGGGCTGGTCGCCGGCCAGGTCGAGAAGCTCGCCGAAGGCCGCGATATCCTGACGCGCGCCCTTGAAGCCGACCTTGCCAAGCTGGCTGAAAGCCGCGCCGGCATCGACGGCCTCGTCGCCGGCCAGGTCGAAAAGCTCGCCGAAGGCCGCGACGTGCTCACCCGCGCCCTTGAAGCCGATCTCGCCAAGCTGGCCGAAAGCCGCTCCAGCATCGACGGCCTGGTCGCCGGCCAGGTCGAGAAGCTGGCGGAGGGCCGCGATATCCTGAAGCGCGCCCTCGAAGCCGACCTTCAGAAGCTGACGGAAAGCCGATCCGAGATCGACGACGTCATCGCCGGCCATGTCGGCAAGCTGTCCGAAGGCCGCGACATGCTGGCCCGCGCCTTGGAGGACGATCTCGCCAAGCTCGCCGATGCGCGCAAGGACGTCGACCGTTCGGTCTCCGGCCATATCGACCAGATCGCCGCGCGGAGCGGCGACATCTCGGCGGCGATCGCCGCCGATGTCGAGAAGATCGAGCAGGCCTTCAGCCGCCAGACCGGTGTCATCGAAGAACGCGCCAGCACCATGGAGCGCGCGCTGTCGACCGGTGTCGACAATGTGCGCGGCGTGCTGGAGAAGACCGCGGTGTTCGTGGCGGGCGCGTTGCGCGACAAGGTCATGGAAGTCACAAGCACCCTGCATGAGCAGGCCGGTGCGGCCTTCAGC
>NZ_RZRX01000228.1:0-10506 GCF_003997405.1 Mesorhizobium sp. M2A.F.Ca.ET.042.01.1.1 | reverse complement strand
CATAGCGCTTGTATTCGCCAAAATACTTCGTGATCGCCGCCGTCAGCGACGTCTTGCCATGATCGACGTGGCCGATCGTGCCAATGTTCACATGCGGCTTGGTGCGCTCGAATTTACCTTTTGCCATGTGATCTCTCCATTCCTGCCTGCCCGTGCGGGCCTTGAATTAAGGTCTCGTGCAACCCGCTCGAGTTACGCGTATTTCTTCTGAACTTCCTGGGCGACCGCGGTCGGAACCGGCTCGTAGTGGTCGAACTGCATCGTGTACTGGGCGCGGCCCTGCGACATCGAACGCAGATTGTCGACGTACTTGAACATGTTCGCCAGCGGCACCATCGCGTTGATGACGACGGCAACGCCACGCGCTTCCTGACCCTGGATCTGGCCACGACGGCCGTTGAGGTCGCCGATGACGCCGCCGACATAATCTTCGGGCGTCACGACCTCGACCTTCATGATCGGCTCGAGCAACTGCACGCCGAGGCGCGGAGCGGCCTCCTTGAAGCAGGCGCGGGAGGCGATTTCGAACGCCAGCACCGAGGAGTCGACGTCGTGGAAGGCGCCGTCGATGAGGGTCGCCTTGACGCCGATCATCGGGAAGCCGGCAAACGGGCCGGAACCCATGACGCTGTTGATACCCTTCTCGACGCCCGGGATGTATTCCTTCGGAACCGCACCGCCGACGATCTTGGACTCGAACACGAACTCTTCGCTCTCGGTGTTCGGCTCGAACAGGATCTTGACGCGGGCGAACTGGCCGGTACCGCCGGTCTGCTTCTTGTGCGTGTAGTCCTGCTCGTGGGTGCGGGTGATCGTCTCGCGATAAGCCACCTGCGGCGCGCCGACATTGGCTTCCACCTTGAACTCGCGGCGCATGCGGTCGACGATGATGTCGAGATGCAGCTCGCCCATGCCGGCGATGATGGTCTGGCCCGATTCCTCGTCGGTCTTGACGCGGAAGGACGGATCCTCGGCCGCCAGGCGATGCAGCGCGAGACCCATCTTTTCCTGGTCGTTCTTGGTCTTCGGCTCGATGGCGATCTGGATGACCGGATCGGGGAATTCCATGCGCTCGAGGATGACCGGGTGCAGCGGATCGCAGAGCGTGTCGCCCGTGGTCGTGTCCTTGAGGCCGGCCAGCGCAACGATGTCGCCGGCATAGGCTTCCTCGATGTCGGCGCGCGAGTTCGCATGCATCTGCAGCATGCGGCCGATGCGCTCCTTCTTGCCCTTCACCGTGTTGTCGAGCGAGGTGCCCTTGGTGAGCTTGCCCGAATAGATGCGGGCAAAGGTCAGCGAACCGACGAACGGGTCGTTCATGATCTTGAACGCCAGCATCGACAGCGGCTCGTTGTCGTCGGCGTGACGTTCGATCTCGGCGTCGGTCTTGGCGTCGACGCCCTTGATGGCCGGCACGTCGATCGGCGACGGCAGGTATTCGACGACAGCGTCGAGCAGCGGCTGCACGCCCTTGTTCTTGAAGGCCGAGCCGCAGAACATCGGGAAGAACTTGACCGCAATGGTGCCCTTACGGATCAGCGCACGGATCTCGTCGTTCGACGGCATGTTGCCTTCGAGGTAATTCTCGAGCGCGGTCTCGTCCATCTCGACCGCGGCTTCGATCATCTTCTCGCGGTACTGAGCTGCCTTCTCCTTGAGGTCGGCCGGGATCTCGACGACGTCCCAGGCAGCGCCCAGGGTCTCATCGCGCCAGACGAGCGCGTTCATCTCGACCAGGTCGACGACGCCCTTGAACTCGGTCTCGGCGCCGATCGGCAGCTGCATGACGACGGCCTGAGCGCCGAGGCGCGAACCAATCATTTCCACCGAGCGGTAGAAGTCGGCGCCGATCTTGTCCATCTTGTTGCAGAAGATCATGCGCGGCACGTGGTACTTGTCGGCCTGGCGCCATACGGTCTCTGTCTGCGGCTCCACGCCGGCGTTGGCATCGAGCAGCGCGATGGCGCCGTCGAGCACGCGCAGCGAACGCTCGACCTCGATGGTGAAGTCGACGTGTCCGGGGGTGTCGATGATGTTGAAGCGGCGCATCTTGCCGTCACGACCCTTCCAGAAGGTCGTGGTCGCGGCCGACGTGATGGTGATGCCGCGCTCCTGCTCCTGCTCCATCCAGTCCATGGTGGCAGCGCCGTCATGGACTTCGCCGATCTTGTGCGACTTGCCCGTGTAGTACAGGACGCGCTCGGTCGTCGTCGTCTTGCCGGCGTCGATATGCGCCATGATACCGAAATTGCGGTAGTCTTCGATCTTGTATTCGCGGGCCATGGGAGGTGCCTCTCAGTCTCTTTCGCGTTACCAGCGGTAATGCGCGAAGGCGCGGTTGGCTTCCGCCATCTTGTGGGTGTCTTCACGCTTCTTGACGGCGGTGCCGCGGTTGTTGGCCGCATCCATCAGCTCGCCCGAGAGGCGGTCGACCATGGTGGTCTCGTTGCGGTTGCGGGCCGCGGCGATTAGCCAGCGAATGGCCAGCGCCTGGCGGCGCTCGGGGCGCACGTCGACCGGAACCTGGTAGGTGGCGCCGCCGACGCGACGCGAGCGCACTTCCACATGCGGCGCGACATTGTCGAGCGCCTGATGGAAGACGGTGACCGGCTCCTGCTTGGTCTTCGCCTGGACCTGGTCCAGAGCGCCATAGACGATGGTCTCGGCAACCGACTTCTTGCCGTCATACATGACGGCGTTCATGAACTTGGTGACGATCAGATCGCCGAACTTGGGATCCGGATTGATCTCACGCTTTTCTGCACTGTGACGACGGGACATGGGAAACCCTTACTTCGGACGCTTGGCGCCGTATTTCGAACGACGCTGCTTGCGGTTCTTCACACCCTGCGTGTCGAGCACGCCGCGGATGATGTGGTAGCGGACGCCCGGCAGATCCTTGACGCGACCGCCGCGGATCATGACCACCGAGTGTTCCTGAAGGTTGTGGCCTTCGCCGGGGATGTAGCCGATCACTTCAAAACCGTTGGTCAGGCGAATCTTGGCCACCTTGCGCAGCGCCGAGTTCGGCTTCTTCGGCGTCGTGGTGTAGACGCGCGTGCAGACGCCCCGCTTCTGCGGGTTCTGCTGCATGGCCGGGACCTTGTTTCGCTTCACCGGCGCCAGGCGCGGCTTGCGGATCAGCTGGTTGACGGTAGGCATTAAACCCTCTTGTCTCTCAATTCCGTGTCTGCCCTGTCAGGGCCGCTCAAAGCGTCATCTCCATACGCGAATTCGGGCAACACACCGCGTCTCGCGGTCCTGCCCGAACAAATTGCAGAGGAAGCGGAAGCCGCTTCATGCTCGCCGGAAATGTCTTTTCGCTCGTAAAACGAACCCTGTTTGAGACAAACTCCAAAGCGTGTCGCCTCGGAAAGGCTGGTCTCACATCGGTTCTGACGTCGCGGCTTCTACTCGTAAGGCCATTGCCCGTCAACCCCGCAACGGCAAATATTGCGGTCAATTCGAGGCTTGGCAGCCATGCGCAAAACGCATGTAATTTTGTTGCGCCTTTTTTCAAGAGCGAGGAAGAAAGTGACCGGCTTGCGGCTGTCTTCCGCACTGGCTTCGTGCCAAAAGGCGGCTTCAACCGGACTTTGCGCCGGAAAACGAGGAATCAGCCCGTGAACGACAATGAAGAACGGCCGGTCACCATCATCACCGGACGAGTCTGGCGCAAGAAAGGCGGCAAGCCGGAGGGCGTGCATGTGATGCTGGTGGCGCCGGATGATGATTCTGCCGTGCGGCGCGCGCTCGAATCGCTCGCCGCCGAGGGATTCGCAGAGGCCGAGCTCGACCAGATCGGCGACATGGAGGGCGAGCCCGACGAGGAGCCGCATCTGTCGGCCTATCAGGGCGCGCTGGAAGGCGAAGTCTCGATCGTCACCTTTGACGAGCCGTTCTGATCTCGCTGCCGGGCGCGACGTCCCTTCCCGCTCTGTTCCGCAACACTTCTCTATCAGACAGCCATTCTTTCCTTCCGGAGTTCCCATGACCAGCAATCCCATCAAGCTCGGCATCGTCGGCGTGGGCAAGATCGTCCGTGACCAGCATCTTCCCGCGGTCGCCAAGGACGGCAATTACCAGCTTGCCGCCGCGGCCAGCCGCCATGGCAAGGTCGACGGCATTGCGAACTACCCGACGATCGAGGCGATGCTTGCGGCCGAGCCCGGTCTCGACGCGGTCTCGCTCTGCATGCCGCCGCAGTTCCGCTACGACGCAGCGCGCACCGCGCTGGAGGCGAAGAAGCATGTGTTCCTCGAAAAGCCGCCGGGCGCGACGGTGAGCGAGGTCGAGCATCTCAAGGCGCTGGCCGACAAGAACGGCGTCTCGCTCTTTGCCAGCTGGCATTCGCGCTACGCGCCGGCGGTAGAGGCCGCGCGCGCCTTCCTCGGTTCGGCCAGGCTGACCTCGGCCGCCATCAACTGGAAGGAAGACGTGCGCCGCTGGCATCCGAACCAGGAATGGATCTGGCAACCAGGCGGTTTTGGCGTGTTCGATCCGGGCATCAACGCCCTGTCGATCGCCACCCACATCCTGCCGCCGATGTTCATCACCTCGGCCGAGCTCGATTTTCCGGAGAACCGCGCAGCTCCGGTCGCGGCGCATGTCGCCTTCCGCACCTCGAACGGCCTGCCGGTGACGATGGAACTCGACTGGTTGCAGACCGGCCCGCAGAGCTGGGACATCGTGGCCGAGACCGACAAGGGCAAGATGCTGCTGTCGGGCGGCGGCGCGAAGCTCGCCGTCGACGGCAAAGTCATTCACGACGAGCCGGAGGCGGAATATCCGATGCTTTACAAGCGTTTCGCCGAGATCATTCGCGCAGGCACTTCCGATGTCGACCTCGCGCCGCTGCAGCACGTGGCCGACGCCTTCATGCTCGGCAAGCGCAATGTGGTCGAGGCGTTCTTCGACTGAGTCAGCGGCAAAGCGCCGAGGCGAGCGATATCCCTATTCTACGATCGCGATGGCAAAGCCGTCATAGCCCTTGGCGCCAACCGTCTGGATGGCGGTGCCGTCCAGCCGCTTCTCGCCGCCGATGAACGAGAACGCGGCGCGGGCGCCTTCGACATTGACGTCGCCGCTGTTCTTTTTCACGACCGCGCCGTCGCGGATCACGTTGTCGCAGACGATGACCGTGCCCGAGCGCGACAGCTTCATCGCCCAGTCGAGATAATTCGGGTTGTTGGGCTTGTCGGCGTCGATGAAGATCAGGTCGAATGGGCCGGCATTTTCGTCAACCAGCGCGGCGAGCGACTGTAGCGCCGAGCCGATCCGCAGGTCGACCTTGCCGGAAACCCCTGCCCGCTCGAAATTCGAGCGCGCGACCCTGGCGTGGTGCGGATCGAGCTCCAGCGTCACCACCTTGCCGTCCGCCGGCAGTCCCCTCGCCATCCAGATGGTCGAGTAGCCGCCGAGCGTGCCGACCTCCAGCACGGTCTTCGCGCCGCGGATGCGCACCAGCAGCGACAGCAATTTGCCTTGCGCGGGCGACACGTCGATGGCCGGAAGGCCCTGGTCGCGGTTGGCCCTAAGCACCGCGTCCAGCACGGGGTCCGCTTCGAAAAGCGAGGAAACGATATAGTCGTCGACTGCTGCCCAGGTCTTGCTGCTCATAGCTCTTCCTCGTTCGTGAAGTCAGATCGGGATGACGCTCTTAGATCCACCATTCCGATCCGGTTTCTTTGTGGAGCATGATCTTTCCCGAAAACCGTACCCACTTTTTGCTGCGCTGACCTTCGGTTCGGGATCATGCTCTGAATGCAAAAAGGGGCCCGCGTGGGCCCCTTCTCTTCAGTTTCTCACATCATGCCGCTTACTGCGCGGCGTTGACCATGTCGGTCAGCATCGGGTCGGCGACCTCGACACCGGAGGCCTTGCGGCGCTCGTCGATGATGAGCTCGTCGCGCGAGGTGGCGATGCGCCTGATCTGGCTCATCGTGCCGCCGGTGCCGGCCGGGATCAGACGGCCGACGATGACGTTTTCCTTCAGGCCCTGCAGCATGTCGGTCTTGCCGGCAACCGCAGCCTCGGTCAGCACCCTGGTCGTCTCCTGGAAGGAGGCGGCCGAGATGAAGGACGGCGTCTGCAGCGAGGCCTTGGTGATGCCGAGCAGCACCGGCTGACCTTCGGCCGGCTTCTTGCCGTCCTCGATCAGGCGCTCGTTGACCTCTTCCAGCTCGATCACGTCGACGTGGTCGCCCGGGATGTAGGTCGAGTCGCCCTGCGTGGTGATCTCGACCTTCTGCAGCATCTGGCGAACGATCACCTCGATGTGCTTGTCGTTGATCGACACGCCCTGCAGGCGGTAGACCTCCTGGATCTCGTTGACGAGGTAGGAGGCAAGCGCCTCCACGCCCTTGATCGCCAGGATGTCGTGCGGCGCCGGGTTGCCGTCGAGGATGTAGTCGCCCTTCTCGATGACGTCGCCGTCCTGGAGATGGAACGGCTTGCCCTTCGGGATCAGGTACTCCACCGGCTCCAGCGTCGAGTCGTGCGGCTCGATGATGATGCGGCGCTTGTTCTTGTAGTCGCGGCCGAAGCGGATCGTGCCATCGATCTCGGCGATGATGGCGTGATCCTTCGGACGGCGAGCCTCGAACAGTTCCGCAACACGCGGCAGACCACCGGTGATGTCCTTGGTCTTGGCGCTTTCCATCGGGATACGCGCCAGCACGTCGCCAGGCTTCACATGGGCGCCCGGCTCGACCGAGAGGATGGCCTCGACCGAGAGCAGGAAGCGCGCATCGCCGCCCTTCGACAGCTTGCCGACCTTGCCCTTGGCGTCCTGGATGGCGATCGCCGGCTTCAGGTCGCTGCCGCGCGGCGTCGAACGCCAGTCGATGACCTCACGCTTGGTGATGCCGGTCGACTCGTCGGCCGTTTCCTGAACGGAGATGCCGTCGACGAGGTCCTCGAACGCCACGCGACCCTCGATTTCGGTGAGGATCGGGCGGGTATAGGGATCCCACTCGGCGATACGCTGGCCGCGCTTCACCTTGTCGCCATCGTCCACGAAGATACGCGAACCGTAGGCGACGCGGTGCGTGGCGCGCTCCTTGCCGGTCTCATCGAGGATGAGCACCGCCATGTTGCGGCCCATGACCATCTGCTGGCCTTCCGAGTTGCGCACCACGTTGCGGTTGCGGATCTGCACCTTGCCCTCATAGGAGGCTTCAAGGAACGAGGAGTCCACCACCTGCGCCGTGCCACCCATGTGGAAGGTACGCATGGTGAGCTGGGTGCCCGGCTCGCCGATCGACTGCGCCGCAATGACGCCGACGGCCTCGCCCTGGTTGACGGGCGTGCCGCGGGCCAGGTCGCGACCGTAGCACACGGCGCACACGCCGGTCCTGACCTCGCAGGTCAGCGCCGAACGGATGCGGACCGACTGCACGCCGGCCTTTTCGATCTGCTCCACATCGCGCTCGTCCATCAGCTTGCCGGCCTTGACCAGCAGATCGCCGGTGACCGGATGGTTGATGTCGTCGAGCGCCGTGCGGCCCAGCACGCGCTGGCCGACCGAAGCGACGATCTGGCCGGCATCGACGATCGGCTGCATGGTGAGGCCCTTGTCGGTGCCGCAATCAACCGAGTTGACGATGCAGTCCTGCGCCACGTCGACGAGACGGCGGGTGAGGTAGCCCGAGTTCGCCGTCTTCAAGGCGGTGTCGGCCAGACCCTTGCGGGCGCCGTGGGTCGAGTTGAAGTACTCGAGCACGGTGAGGCCTTCCTTGAAGTTCGAGATGATCGGCGTCTCGATGATTTCACCCGAGGGCTTCGCCATCAGGCCGCGCATGCCGGCGAGCTGACGCATCTGGGTGGGCGAACCACGCGCGCCCGAATGCGACATCATGTAGATCGAGTTCATCGGCTTCTGACGGCCATTGTCCTCGAACTCCACCGCCTTGATGCGCGCCATCATCTCGTCGGCGACCTTTTCCGAGCACTTGGCCCAGGCGTCGACGACCTTGTTGTACTTCTCGCCCTGCGTGATCAGGCCGTCATTGTACTGCTGCTCGTATTCCTTGGCCAAAGCCTCGGTCTCGGAGACCAGCTTCAGCTTGGTATCCGGGATCAGCATGTCGTCCTTGCCGAACGAAATGCCGGCACGGCAGGCATGGGCAAAGCCAAGCGCCATGATGCGGTCGCAGAAGATGACCGTCTCTTTCTGACCGCAGTGGCGGTAGACGGTGTCGATCATCTTGGAGATGTTCTTCTTGGTCATCTCCTGGTTGGCGGTCTCATACGGCACGTTGACGTTCTTCGGCAGAAGCTCGCCGATGATCATGCGGCCGGGCGTGGTGTCGTAGATCTTCGACACGACGTTGCCTTCTGCGTCGACCGTGCGGAAGCGGCCCTTGATCTTGGCGTGCAGCGTCACGGCCTTGGTCTCCAGCGCATGCTGGAGCTCGCCCATGTCGGCAAACACCATGCCTTCGCCCGGCTCGTTCTGGTTGACTATCGAGAGATAGTAGAGACCGAGAACCATGTCCTGCGACGGCACGATGATCGGCGCGCCGGAGGCCGGGTGCAGGATGTTGTTGGTCGACATCATCAGCACGCGGGCTTCGAGCTGCGCTTCCAAGGACAGCGGCACGTGGACCGCCATCTGGTCACCGTCGAAGTCGGCGTTGAAGGCGGTGCAGACCAGCGGATGCAGCTGGATCGCCTTGCCTTCGATCAGGGTCGGCTCGAACGCCTGGATGCCGAGGCGGTGCAGCGTCGGCGCACGGTTCAGAAGCACCGGATGCTCGCGGATGACCTCGTCGAGGATATCCCAAACCTCCGGACGCTCCTTCTCGACCAGCTTCTTCGCCTGCTTGACGGTCGAGGAGAAACCCTTGGCGTCGAGGCGGGCGTAGATGAAGGGCTTGAAGAGCTCCAGCGCCATCTTCTTCGGCAGGCCGCACTGATGCAGCTTCAGCTCCGGACCGGTCACGATGACCGAACGGCCGGAATAGTCGACGCGCTTGCCGAGCAGGTTCTGACGGAACCGGCCCTGCTTGCCCTTGAGCATGTCGGACAGCGACTTCAGCGGACGCTTGTTGGCGCCGGTGATGACGCGGCCGCGACGGCCGTTGTCGAACAGTGCATCGACGGCTTCCTGCAGCATGCGCTTCTCGTTGCGCACGATGATGCCGGGCGCGCGCAGCTCGATCAGTCGCTTCAGGCGGTTGTTGCGGTTGATGACGCGGCGATAGAGGTCATTGAGGTCGGACGTGGCAAAGCGGCCGCCGTCCAGGGGAACCAGCGGGCGCAGGTCCGGCGGGATCACCGGAACCACCTTCATGATCATCCATTCCGGACGGTTGCCGGACTCCATGAAGTTTTCCACGACCTTGAGCCGCTTCAGATACTTCTTCTGCTTCAACTCGGAGGTGGTCGAAGCCAGCTCCGAACGCAGGTCGCCGGCGATCTTCTCCAGGTCCATGCCGGCCAAGAGGTCATGGATGGCCTCGGCGCCGATCATTGCGGTGAAAGAATCCTCGCCATACTCGTCGACGGCAAGCATGTACTCTTCCTCGCTGAGGAGCTGGTTCTCCTTCAGCGCGGTGAGGCCCGGCTCGGTGACGATGTAGTTCTCGAAGTAGAGCACACGCTCGATGTCCTTGAGGGTCATGTCGAGCAGGGTGCCGATGCGCGAAGGCAGCGACTTCAGGAACCAGATATGGGCGACGGGCGCGGCGAGCTCGATATGGCCCATGCGCTCGCGGCGAACGCGCGACAGCGTGACTTCGACGCCGCACTTTTCGCAGATGACGCCCTTGTACTTCATGCGCTTGTACTTGCCGCACAGGCACTCATAGTCCTTGATCGGACCAAAAATGCGCGCGCAGAACAGGCCGTCACGCTCCGGCTTGAAGGTGCGGTAGTTGATGGTCTCCGGCTTCTTGATCTCGCCGAACGACCAGGACAGAATCTTCTCTGGGCTGGCAAGCGAGATCCGGATGGAATCGAACACCTGCGCAGGCGCCTGCGGGTTGAAGAGATTCATGACCTCTTGGTTCATGCCGTTCTCCTTTTCGGGGTCCTCGATAACCCCTTCAATCGATCGCGGACGAAATGTCCGCAGACTGGCCGGTTGCCCGACCGAAAATTTAAAGGGCGCGCCGCATCTCGGAGCGGCGCGCCATAGGCTTTACTCGGCTGCGTCGGGCAGACGCGTCGGGGTCTCCTCGACCTGGGTGTTCTCCAGCTCCACATTGAGGCCGAGCGAGCGCATTTCCTTGACGAGAACGTTGAAGCTCTCCGGAATGCCCGCCTCGAACGTGTCGTCGCCGCGCACGATCGCTTCGTAGACCTTGGTCCGGCCGGCGACATCGTCCGACTTCACCGTCAGCATTTCCTGAAGCGTGTAGGCGGCGCCGTAGGCTTCGAGCGCCCAGACCTCCATTTCGCCGAAGCGCTGGCCGCCGAACTGCGCCTTGCCGCCCAGCGGCTGCTGGGTGACGAGCGAGTACGGACCGATCGAACGCGCGTGGATCTTGTCGTCCACCAGGT
>NZ_RZRX01000227.1:0-10510 GCF_003997405.1 Mesorhizobium sp. M2A.F.Ca.ET.042.01.1.1 | reverse complement strand
AACAAGGACAGCGCCGACCGCATCGCCGATTACGAGCGCGGCGTCGCGCGCTTCGCCTCCTATGCGAGTTATCTCACCGTCAACATCTCCTCGCCCAACACGCCGGGCCTTCGCAACATGCAGGCCCGCGAGCAGCTTGGCGAACTGTTGTCGCGGGTGATGGCAGCGCGCGCGGCGGCCCCTGCGCAGCCGCCGGTCTTCCTCAAGATCGCGCCGGACCTGGTCGAAGCGGAACTGGAAGACATTGCCGCCGAGGTCGCCGAGAAGAAGATCGACGGCGTCATCGTCTCCAACACGACGCTGGCGCGGAGCGGATTGCGAAGCGGCGGCGTGGCGAATGAAACCGGCGGTCTCTCGGGAAAACCATTGTTCGAGCGTTCGACCGCGGTTCTGGCCCGGATGCGCAAACTGCTTGGACCGCAGATGGCGATCGTCGGTGTCGGTGGCGTTGACTCCGCCGAGGCCGCATTGGAAAAGATCCGCGCTGGCGCCGACCTCGTCCAGCTCTACACCGGCATGATCTATGCCGGCCCGGCGCTGCCCGGGCGCATCGTGGCCGGCATGGCGCGGTTCGTGGAGAGGGAGCGGCTCAAATCCATCGCGGAGCTGCGCGACACCGGCTGCGCAAGCTGGTCGGAACGGCTCTGAGGGTTCCCACCGCATCAGGAGGACAGATGATGGCCGAGGTTCTGAGTTCCGTCGCGGACACGATCGGCGGAACACCACTGGTCCGGCTCGACAGGCTGACGGCGCAGGCAGGCGTCGACGGCACAATCCTAGCCAAGCTGGAATATCTTAATCCGGGCTTTTCCAAGAAGGATCGCGCGGCGCTTGGAATTATCGAGGAGGCCGAAAGATCCGGCGCCATCAAGCCGGGACAAACAGTGGTCGAGCTTACCTCCGGAAACATGGGAACGGGGCTCGCGATCATCTGCGCCGTCAGGGGTTACCCTTTCGTCGCGGTGATGTCGAAGGGCAACTCCGAAGAGCGCGCCCGCATGATGGCGGCACTCGGCGCGGAAGTGATCCTCGTGGACCAGTTGCCAGGGTCGGTGCCGGGGCAGGTCTCGGGTGGCGATCTGGCGCTCGTCGAGCAGGCCGCCAAAGCGGTGACTGCGGAACGAGGGGCCTACCGCGCCGACCAGTTCCACCGCGACGGCAATTGGCTTGCGCATTATCACGGGACCGGCCCGGAAATCTGGGACGCCAGCCATGGCGCCGTTGATGCATTCGTCGACTTCATCGGCTCGGGCGGCACCTATGCCGGGGTGTCGAGGGCGCTCAAGGAACGCAATCCCCTGATCAAGTGCTTCATCGTCGAGCCTGAGGGCGCGGCAGCGGCCGCGGGCAAGACGGTCATCCAACCCGAACACCCCATTCAAGGCGGCGGCTACGCCATGCCGGATCTGCCGTTTCTGAAAAACGCGCCCGTCGATGGCTATCTTCAGGTTTCCGGCGACGAGGCACGCGAGACCGCGCGCCTGCTGGCGCGTAGCGAAGGTGTCTTCGGCGGCTTCTCGTCCGGAGCGAATGTCGCCGCCGCGCTGCGTCTCCTACACGGCGAACAATCAGGCAAGACGATCGCTGTCGTGATTTGCGACTCCGGGCTGAAATACCTCTCGACCGACCTCTGGAGCTGAGGAACACCGGCGCTCGGCCGGCGCCGAACAATCGGGGTTAAAATGCCGTGCGCACCCTGAGTCTCAGCACCGCAAGCAAGCTCACGCCGCGCACCAGCAGGAAGACATGCAGCGACGCCCATAGCCCGTTGTTGCCGAAGGCGGGCGCCAGCGTGATCAGAGCGGCGCTGAAGACGAGGAATGACAACAGCATCATGTTGCGCATGTCGCGCGACCAGGTGGCGCCGATGAAGACGCCGTCCATCTGGAAGGCCAGCACGCCGCTCAGCGCCGTGAACGCCGCCCAGGGCAGATAAAAGTCGGCGACTTCCCGGACCTCGGGCGAGGTCGTGACCAGCGCCACCAGGCTCGCGCCAGCGGTCAGCAGGATAAGGCTGGCGGCGGCCGCGAGGCCAAAACCCCAGATCAGCGTCAGCCGCACCGCCTGCCGGAAGGGAGCAGGCGCCTGCGCGCCGATGGCGCGGCCGGCCAACTGCTCGGCGGCAGTGGCGAAGCCGTCGAGGAAATAGCCAGCGATCAGGAAGAAATTCATCAGCACGGCGTTGGCGGCAAGTGTCACCGTGCCGAACTGCGCGCCCTGCCTGGTGAACAGCGCAAAAGCGGCAAGCAGCGAGAAGGAGCGGATCATGATGTCGCGGTTGAGCGAAAGCATGCGCCGGTACGCCGGCAAATCGAAGATGCGGCGGCGCGACGGCCGCTCCAGCTTGCGGAAGCGGTTGAGCACGATGGCAAGGCCAAGCAGCATGGCCAGGAACTCGCCGGTGACCGTCGCCCAGGCGACGCCGGCGACGCCCCAGCCGAGCTCGAGGCCGAGCAGGAAGCAGAGCACGATGTTGATGCCGTTGAGCACCGCCTGCAGCATCAGTCCGAGCCCGCCCTCGCCGCGTCCCAGCACGTAGCCCAGTATGGCGTAGTTGATCAGCGAGAAGGGCGCCGCCAACAGCCTGATGCGGATATAGACCGACATCGCAGCGCTGACGCGCGGCTCGGCGCCCATGAACCATTGGCCGGCGACGGCAAAGAGCGGCGCAAGTGCCGCAAGGATGACGCCCGCGGCGACCGCGATCAGCACGGCGCGCCACAGCACCGCCTGCTCTTCCAGCGCATCGCCGCGCCCGAAGGCCTGGGCGACAAGGCCGGTGGTGCCGGAGCGCAGGAAGTTGAAGGTGGTGAAGACGACGTCGAAGACCAGAGATCCCGCCGCGAGGCCGCCGAGCAGGGCCGCGTCGCCGAATTGGCCGACCACCGCCGTGTCGACGATGCCGAGCAGCGGCGTCGTCAGATAGGCAAGCGTCATCGGCACGGCGATCGCCAGCACCGAGCGATTGGTGACGGCGAAGGACCTGACATTGGCTTGAGTCGCGTCCAAGGGGATTGCTGCCTGTTTGATTGCGGCTTGATCGAGGACCCGATGTGCCCCAGTTTGCCCGCCTCATGCAACCACCATCCGCCGGGCTGACAACCGAATATCTGTTGTTTTTACGCAATTCCGGACGGAAAACCGTTTCACACTTTTCCTGGAATTGCTCCAGACTTGGCTCAGGCCTCCCGATCCATGCCGCTGCAGATCGTCCATCACCCCGACTATGACGCCGGCTTCGCCGTCAACCATCGCTTTCCGATGAGCAAATATCCGCTTTTGATGGAGGCCTTGCGCATGCGCGGGCTTGCCGCGCCGGGCGCGCTTTCGATGCCGGAACCGGCGCCGGCATCACGATTGAAGCTTGCCCACGCGGCCGAGTATGTCGACCAGGTGATCGCCTGCCAGGTGCCGCAGACGATAGAACGCGAGATCGGCTTTCCCGTCGGCCCGCGCGTGTCGCTGCGGGCTCAGCTCGCCACGGCGGGCACCGTGCTGGCGGCCAGGCTGGCGCTTAAACACGGCATCGCCTGCAACGCCGCCGGCGGCAGCCATCACGCCAGGCGCGCGCAAGGCGCCGGCTTCTGCACCTTCAACGATGTCGCCGTCGCCGCGCTGGCGCTGCTGGCCGAGGGCGCGGTCGAAAACGTGCTGATTGTCGATCTCGACGTGCATCAGGGCGACGGCACGGCGGACATCCTGAAGGACGAACCGCGGGCCTTCACCTTTTCCATGCATGGCGAGCGCAACTACCCGGTGCGCAAGATCGCTTCCGACCTGGACATCGCCTTGCCGGACGGCACCGGCGACGACGCCTATCTCGACCGGCTCGCCGCCATCCTGCCGGAACTATCCAGGCAAAGGCATTGGGATATCGTCTTCTACAATGCCGGAGTGGACGTGCATGCCGAGGACAGGCTGGGCCGGCTGGCGCTGAGCGACGATGGTCTTCGCGCCCGCGAAGACATGGTGATCAGCCATTTCCACAGGCAGGGCGTTCCGCTGTGCGGCGTCATCGGTGGCGGCTACTCGACCGACGTGCCGACGCTGGCCGCGCGCCATGCCATGTTGTTCGAGGCTGCCTCCCGATATGCGTGACGCCGCACTGGCTATTTCCTGTAGCTGGCGATCCGGAGCAGGATGAACACGGGAACGACGATCGCGGCGCCGAGCAGGATATAGCCGAGGAACCGGTCGATGGCGTGGAAGCCGAGATTCCACAGATCCACGAAGAACTGGCGGATGCCGTAGAACACGTCCATCGGCGACCAGCCGAAGGCATGCATGACGAGACCGACGAGGAAGGAGACCACGAGCAGCTTCAGGAACACCCTGAGCGGCGTGTCGCCAAGAAAGCGCGTCAGTGCGGACAAGGCCATTCTCCGGTTCGAGCCGCCCGATTCGGCGGCGCGGTATCAGAGATACGCATTCGACTGAACGGCATCAAGCAATGGAGCCACCGGCTCCGTTTTGTCGATTGCTTGAAGCGGCGCCATCATGGTAACGAGGGCTCGCGCGGGTATGATGTAATGGTAGCCTGTCAGCTTCCCAAGCTGAACGCGCGGGTTCGATTCCCGCTACCCGCTCCAGTCTCCCAACCTGTTTGCTTGAATGTCGTGGGGCGCTGCTGCGCGACGCTGGCAGGTCTCCGAACACGGGATCGGGTCTAGCACTGATCATGCAAGACCCGACCACGTCACTCAATCCTTAACCAGCGCCTGAACTACAGCCAGATGTTGATCCAGTAGCGCTCGCGCCAGCAGCGGCGGCGCCAGCGGCCATGACGCCAGTAGCGGCGGCAGACGTGTCTCCAGCCACGCCGACGGCGGCGTCTGCGGCGGCGCCAGTACCAATCTCCGTGATGGTGACGCCGGTGGGAGACCAGCTCCACTTCGGCCGGATCGTCGCCTTCGAAGACCGCGTTGTCCGGCTTGTCGAGTTCGTCCAGGATCCCGTTGCCACCGGGAATGCCGGCAACCGCCTTGCCGGGTCCGGCCAGGCTTGCAAGTGCCGCCGCCCCCGCAACGCCAAGCATTCCAGTCAGAAACAACCGACGTTCCATCAAAAACCTCCCAAGCTGTTGAGCCTCGGCAGCTCTTTCCTCACCCGCAACGGGCTGCAGCGAGCGACCGATCGGTTTGAACGTAGAAGTAGCGTTCTCGTTCCATCACCCCACCTCGCGCAAGATGAAGTCGTGCAGCATTTTCGCGGCCGGCGAGAGCACGCGGTTCTTGACCGTGATCAGGCTGTAGGGCCGGACCTCGATATCGAACTCGGTCTGGACCACGTCGATGGCGCCGGCCAGCCCGTCGGCCCCTTGGATGAACCTGGCTACCTGGATCGAGACCGGCGCGATGGCGTCGGACTGCGCCACCATCACCAAAGTGAGCAGCAGCGACGAGGTGTTGAGGATGCGGTCGGGCAGCGCGATGTCGCGGTTGAGAAAGTTGCTTTCCATCGCCTGGCGCAGCGGCGAGCCGCCGGACTGGAACACCCAGTCATAACCCGCCGTTTCCTCCAGCCGCACCATCTTGCCGCTCGCCAGCGGGTGGCCGCGGCGTACGATGAGGCAGGCCTTCTCGACGCCGATGACGCGCGATTCGAAGAGCCGCGGGTTAAGGTCGTCGGGAATGCGCGCGATGATGAAGTCGTGGCGCGACGCGATCAGCTCGCGGGCGAGCACGTTAGAGGTCTCGACCTGCATGGTGATCTCGATGCGCGGATAGATGCGGCGGATTTCGCGAATCGCCGGCACGGCCAACTCGATTGCCGGCGCCGTCACCGCGCCGAGGAACACGGCGCCGCCCTTGCCGGCCTTGAGCTCGGAAATCTCGCGATCGGCCTCGCGCATTTCGAGCAGGATCGAGCGGGCGCGCCGCGCGAGCGCCTTGCCATAAGGGGTCAGCGTCACGCCGCGCGGCAGCCGCTCGCACAATCTGACGTCGAGCACGGCCTCCATCTCGGCAATCATGCGCGAGGCGGCCGGCTGCGAGATGTTCATGACCTGCGCGGCCGCGCTCACCCGTCCGTGATCGTCCAGCGCGGTGATCATGCGCATGTGGCGGAGGCTCAGGCCGCTGCGCAGCAGCGTCTCGCCGTCTCCCGGCGACTTCTCGTAACCTCCTGAAATCGCACCGAAATCTTGCATTGCCGCCATGATCCTGAACCTTCCCTGCGGGTTTCCTTCAATCCTCTTAAGCTATATCAGTTTCGGTATAGCAATCACCGAAGATCGCATTTGACAGTTATGTCAAAGGGCCACACCCTTCGCGCGTTCCGAGGCGCAGGGGTCGGTAACGAGCGAATTCGTATCGATTGAAACTGCGTCGCGGGGCCGATTGGGAGGATACCGGAGATCGATAAAGCCGACAGAGGCGCGCCAGCGCATCTGCTCGACTGCGCGGCCCGCGAAGCCCCGACGTGTCGCGTCCATCAACCAGGGAGAGTAATCGTGAAGATCATCAAGACACTGGCCGCCGTCGCGGCCCTTGGCGTCGCTGCCATGACCTATTCGGCACACGCGGCCGACAAGGGCCTCATCGGCGTGCTGATGCCTACCAAGACTTCGCAGCGCTGGATCAACGACGGCGATGCCGTCAAGTCCCAGCTCGAGAAGCTCGGCTACACCGTCGACCTGCAATACGCGCAGGACGACATCCCGAACCAGCTCAGCCAGCTGGAAAATGAAATCACCAAGGGCCCGAAGGCGCTGATCATCGCCTCGATCGACGGCACCACCATGGCGGACGCGCTGCAGAAGGCCAATGATGCCGGCGTGGTCACCGTCGCCTATGACCGCCTGATCAAGAAGACCCCGAATGTCGACTACTACACCACCTTCGACAATTTCGGCGTCGGCGTGATCCAGGCGAATTCCCTGGTCAAGGGCCTCAAGGAGCGCTTCCCGAACACCAAGCCCTGGAACGTCGAGCTCTTCGGCGGCTCGCCGGACGACAACAACGCCTTCTTCTTCTACAACGGCGCGATGTCGGTCCTGCAGCCGCTGATCGATGACGGCTCGATCAAGATCAAGTCCGGCCAGATGGGCATGGACAAGGTCGGCACGCTGCGCTGGCTCGCCGCCACTGCCCAGGCGCGCATGGACAATTTGCTTTCGGCCAACTACTCGGACGGCAGCCGCGTCGATGGCGTTCTGTCGCCTTATGACGGCCTTTCGCGCGGCATCACCGCCTCGCTGCGCGCCGTCGGCTACGGCACGGACGCTCAGCCCTGGCCGATCGTGACCGGCCAGGACGCCGAGACCGCCTCGGTCAAGCTGATCATCTCGGGCGAGCAGTATTCGACGGTGTTCAAGGACACCCGCGAGCTGGCCAAGTCGACCGTGGAGCTGGTCGACAAGGTGCTCTCGGGCGGCAAGCCCGAGGGCCTCGACACCAAGACCTACAACAACGATGTCAAGGTCGTTCCCTCGATCCTCCTGACGCCGGTCGAGGTCGACAAGTCGAACTACGAGAAGCTGGTCGTCGACTCCGGCTACATCAAGGCCGAAGAGCTGAAGTAATCCGGCTTGAAAACAAGGGGTCCTGCGCGACCGCAGGGCCCCTTTTCGTTCAGAAGCGACCCCGGTATTGTTTTTGCCGGCTTCTGCAGCGCAGCGCGCCGTCACGGTGCGAAGGCAGCCGCAGCATTTTGATTTCGCGCATGGCATTCTCCGATGATGGAAAGCGTGCGTCAAGGAGCAGACCCGATGGCCTCGACGATTTTGGAGATGCGCGACATCACCAAGACGTTCCCCGGCGTGAAGGCGTTGTCGAACGTCAATCTCAGCGTCGAGGAAGGTGAGATCCACGCCATCGTCGGCGAGAACGGCGCCGGCAAGTCGACGCTGATGAAGGTGCTGTCGGGCGTCTACCCGTCCGGGACCTATGATGGCCAGATCATCTTTCGCGACCAGGAATGCAATTTCAAAGGCATTCACGACAGCGAGCATATGGGCATCGTCATCATTCACCAGGAGCTTGCCCTGGTGCCGATGCTGTCGATCGCGGAAAACATCTTTCTCGGCAACGAGCACGCCAGCTACGGTGTCATCGACTGGGACGCCAACGAGGCGCGCACGGCCGCCCTGCTCAAGAAGGTCGGGCTCAAGGAGGATCCCAAGACGCTGATCACCAATATCGGCGTCGGCAAGCAGCAGCTGGTCGAGATCGCCAAGGCGCTCAGCAAGGAAGTGAAGCTCCTGATCCTGGACGAGCCGACCGCCTCGCTCAGCGAAAAGGACAGCCAGGCGCTGCTCGACCTGCTGCTCGAGTTCAAGCGCCAGGGCATGACCTCGATCCTGATCTCGCACAAGCTGAACGAGGTGAACCGCGTCGCCGACAAGGTCACGGTGATCCGAGACGGGCGCACCATCGAGACCTTGCCGAGGAAGGACATCTCGGAAGACCGCATCATCACCTCGATGGTCGGCCGCTCGCTCGACGACCGCTACCCGCCGCGCGAGCCGCAGATCGGCGACGTCATCTTCGAGGTGAGGGACTGGTCGGTCTACCACCCGATCCATCCCGAGCGGCAGGTGATCAAGAACGTCAGCCTCAATGTGCGCAAGGGCGAGGTGGTGGGCATTGCCGGGCTGATGGGCGCCGGCCGCACGGAATTCGCGATGAGCCTGTTCGGCCGCTCCTACGGCCGGCACATCACCGGCGAGGTGTCGCTGCACGGCAAGCCGCTCGACCTCTCGTCGGTGAGCAAGGCGGTGGAGAACCGCATCGCCTATGTCACCGAGGACCGCAAGACCTACGGCCTGAACCTCATCGACCACATCAAGCACAATGTGACCTTGGCCAATCTTGGCGGCGTTTCCAGCCGCGGCGTCATCGACGACATGCGCGAGATGAGCGTCGCCAACGACTACCGCAAGAAGACCAACATCCGCGCCTCCAGCGTCTATCAGCTGACCGGCAACCTCTCGGGCGGCAACCAGCAGAAGGTGGTGCTGTCGAAATGGCTGTTCGCCGATCCGGAAGTCTTGATCCTCGACGAGCCGACCCGCGGCATTGACGTCGGCGCCAAGTACGAAATCTATACGATCATCGCCCGCCTCGCCGCCGAGGGCAAAGCGATCATCGTCATCTCGTCGGAAATGCCCGAATTGCTCGGCATCACCGACCGCATCTATGTGATGAACGAAGGGCGTATCGTCGGCGAAATGGCGGCAAGCGAAGCCAGCCAGGAAAAAATCATGCGCGCCATCGTTCGCGGAGAAGGAAAAAAAGCATCATGAGCACAGAAAGCGCTCCCGCACCGCAGAGCGGCACAGCCGAGGACGTCAAGCAGGGTCCGCGCATCGCCGTCTCGGCGCTGACGACGAACCTGCGCGAATATGGCCTGATCATCGCGCTCATCGTCATCATGCTGTTCTTCCAGTACACGACGTCGGGCACGCTGTTCAAACCGGTCAACCTTTCGAACCTGGTGCAGCAGAACTCGTTCATCATCGTGATGGCGCTGGGCATGCTCCTGGTGATCGTCGCCGGCTATATCGACCTCAGCGTGGGATCGGTCGCAGGCTTCATCGGCGCGCTTGCCGCGATGATGATGGTGATCTGGCCGCTCGGCATATTCTCGAATCCGCTGGTGGTGTCGATCATCTGCCTGATCGTCGGCGCGCTTATCGGCGCGGCGCAAGGCTACTGGATCGCCTATCACAAGATACCGAGCTTCATCGTGACGCTGGCCGGCATGCTGATCTTCCGCGGCATCTGCCAGGCGCTGCTCGGCGGCGGCTCGTCGGTCGGCCCGCTGCCGGACAGCTTCAAGGCGCTGAGCTCGGGCTTCATCCCGGACGTCATCGGCCCGCTTGTGCTGATCCCGCCGACGGTCAATGCCGCCGGCAAGACCATCGTCGGCAGCGGCTTGACGCTGCATATGACAACGATCGTGCTCGGCCTGATCGCGGTGCTCGCCTACGCCTATTTCGGCTTCAGGACGCGGCGCAAGCGCGAGCGTCACGGCTATGAGGCGGAGCCCTTTCCGCTGTTCGTCATCAAGACGCTGGTCGGCAGCGCGCTGGCGCTGTTCCTGGTCTTCCAGTTCGCCAGCTACCGGGGCCTGCCGGTCGTGCTCTTGGTGATGGGTGTGCTCATCTCGCTGTTCGTCTTCGTCACCAAGCGCATGACCATCGGCCGCCGCATCTATGCCATGGGCGGCAACGCCAAGGCGGCGCAGCTTTCGGGCATCAACACCGAAAGGCTGACGCTGCTGGTCTTCATCAACATGGGCGTGCTGTCGGCGCTCGGCGGCCTGATCATCGCGGCGCGCCTCGGCCAGGCCGTGCCGGCCGCCGGTCTCGGCAGCGAGCTCGACGTCATCGCGGCCGTCTTCATCGGCGGCGCCTCGGCAATGGGCGGCGTCGGCCAGGTGATCGGCGCCGTGGTCGGCGGCTTCATCATGGGCGTGATGAACAACGGCATGTCGATCATGGGCGTCAATGTCGACTGGCAGCAGGTGGTCAAGGGCCTGGTGCTGCTCGGCGCCGTCATCTTCGACG